>CANHWU010000016.1 GCA_947464415.1 Flavobacteriales bacterium | reverse complement strand
CAATAAATACTTTTAGAAAGCGATGAGAGATTTCAATTTCACCATTGTTTCAAAGATAAGTCAGAAGTATGTAAAACCTTGCATAAAATTCAAAAAAAATGAGTGGTGGGGTGAGGGTGTATTTTGGAATGTCTTTATTGTGAGAATGGATAAGGGCTTATGCCGCACGGTGCAGAGATATTTCTGTAGATAGTGTTTCTTGTTGTTCAGATGCATCCGTAGATGAATTAGGGCGATCCTCAGCGAAAATCACCCCCATGTTGCGGAGCTTTGCCTTGGAGATCTTGTAGAACTTCACGCCTTCCGCGGTGATGAAAATACTCTTCTCCACAAAAGAGTTGACATAGTACGCCCCACTCAACTTGATGATCTGGAGGCGACGGAACTGGGTTTTTTTGATGGTTTTCATGGTTTTGATTTTTTAGAGATTAGTAAATTTTTAGACACAGATATGACAGTCCGCACGTTTGCAGAGAGTCACTTTTTTAATCAATAAATACTTTTAGAAAGCGATGAGAGATTTCAATTTCACCATTGTTTCAAAGATAAGTCAGAAGTATGTAAAACCTTGCATAAAATGCAAAAAAAAAATGATTTGTTGGGTGAGAGTGTATTTTGGAATGTCTTTATTGTGAGAGTGGATAAGGGCTTATGCCGCACGGTGCAGAGATATTTCTGTAGATAGTTTTTCTTGTTGTTCAGATGCACCCGTAGATGAATTAGGGCGATCCTCAGCGAAAATCACCCTCATCGATCGGATAATCTGTTTTCCGAATTATAATTGAGCCGATTTCAACAATAAATTCAGCGACAAATCTTCATCAATCAGCGGCCAATGAATTCCATAACCGGATGGAGATATTTTGTAAACATTCCTTTGAGTTTCGTTGGCTGATTTTAGTTTAGCAGATACTTTATCTAGGAGTATCTGAAATGATTTCCCATCAACATTCAAAAACATTGAGTCCTGGTCAAATGTGATATCTCCTATTTTTTTGATGCCGATCATAATTTTATTTTTTGAAGTGTTTATGCCACGCGTCAACAATTAAATCGAAATGCTGATATATTATTTTTTTTATCTCTTTTCTTGTGGCTGGTGTCAAGTTATAAGAAAATTCCTCTTTAATTTCTACATCTTCTACCAATAACCAGAATTTGCATTCCATATCGCCTTTCTCAGCGTGAATATGTATTGGCTCTGAACCTTCGTTAGAGTAAAAAAAGAGTCTCCAACCCATTATGAATAGAACAGTAGGCATAATGGTATCAAATTTACGAAATAATTGCAGTTTAGCTTGTATTGAGTTGAATTTATGTTTTCATTAAATGGGTCATATCAAGTGTTGACATAGTTCGCCGCACGTTTGCAGAGAGTCACTTTTTTAATCAACAAATTACTTTCTTCTCGCCTTTGGTTCTCTTAAACACTTTTCTGGATCAAAGTTTTCTGATTGCCCGCTAATGATGATTTATTCAATGGCATGAAGTAAGGCAATTATTCTTTGTTCCTCTTCTTCCAGCAATCTCTATCCTAAACGCACCTACGCGATGTGTCGATTGAACTCGACCATGCTAGCTCAAAGAATTTTATAGGAGTGTGAGGATTGTCTCATTGCGGTGGTCATAAAAGTCCAATTTTATTTTTTTACTGCGCAATTTTAAGGTAGATTTTGTGTTGAGGTCTAATCAAGGAGTTAATTTATTTCTTGGAAATCCCTTCAGATACAGGCTGGTATTATCTCATTCTAACCCTTTAAAATTTGGATTATGAAAAAGAGTCACTTTCAAGGTAGCATCAAAAATGGATTTTTGGTTGCTTTATTTGTCGCGTTCACGTTGTGCAACTTCGCTCAAAATCGACAAGCAGTGATTGATTCGCTGTCTGAAATGCTTTATAAAGATTTCGGCAGGAAATTTACATTGGATCCCGATATGAGCAACGGATGTATTAATAGCGCCAAGGAGAGTTACTCTGGAAATGTAATTGCGCCCGTGAAAGGTCAGGCCCATTATCATGCTCGGCTGAAGATGGAAGGGGAACCTGTTTTGGAAGTATTGAAGATGAGCACGGTGATCAGAGAGTTCAAAGCACTTATCGAAAGCCAAGATGCGTTTGGCTATCTCCAAGAGATTTCAGCTTGTAGATTTTGGGTGGAGGAGGTCAAGGTCGAGGATACTTATTTTCTCGTAGTAGGGGTAGATTAGCGTAAAAGAGAAAGCTAAAAATATTGAAATGGGTCCAATAAAATAGTTCATCAAGCCGATCATGAGGGTGTTCATTTTTGCCTGTCCCAAGAAATAAAGTCGATTTGTATATTGTTTCAAGGAGTTAGTCATAAAAATCTAATTTTATTTTTTTACTGCGCACTTTTAAGCTATATTTTCAGTGAGGGTCTCTTCCAAGGATTTTCTCTTCGGACTGTCTAGAAATTACTTTGGAGAAAGAAGACCAAGTTCAACCATTACCAACCCTTTAAAAACTTTACCATGAAAAAGAGACTTTTTTTGAAAGTGATGTGGGTATGCCTTCCGTTTTGGATGGCAGCGCAAACTTGGAGTGATGCTATCTACCTCGATTCGGTAAAATTAGAATTTGATCGATTGATTAAACAGTACATCGATGAGAACAATGGTCATTGGAAAATCGATATCATCCAGCATGAGCATGTGGAGTGGAAGAAGCGTGGTTTTTGGTTTTTCACCAGTTGGAAAAAGACGTACTATCCGGAAATTCTAGGACCTGAACATAAGAAGTTGTTGTATGAAGCACGGCCGGATTCATTCAAAGAATATATTTCTGACAATCAAGCGAGGTACTTGGTGGAGGTGACTGAGTACAAGCGCAAGGACTCTGCTACTTACAATATTTGGCATTACCGCAGCCATGGTCAGTATTACAAATTGGATTCAGTGCCAGATGAGGCGCTGTCGGAGCCGAGAAAGAACTACATAAAGTCGGAAATTCTATTTTGGAGCTCACTTCGAAGGGATCGCAATGGAGTCATCACCACTTCGGCAAAGGAGTTGGCACAAAGTGCGATGGATTGGTTTTTACGATCGCCCAAACACAAGGCGATCATGGACAGAGCGGGGGAGGTGTTTGGAACCGGGGTGCGTTTGATTCCAGCCCCTGAATTTAACATGGTGCGCCATACGGATTATGGTACTTATAAATCGAATGAACCCGGTTATCCCAAGGAGTGGGTGGCCAAGGAGAAATCGGATGGAAGAGACATTGGGATTTTTATTATCTGTAATTTTTAGGTTGCCATTTTTGTTTGCAAAAGGGCAGTGCTCGCTGGGAGTACTGCCTTTTTTTTTGTGGAAGGTGTGATGGTCGAAATGACATTCCTATAGATCGTAACGCCTGCTTAGTTGAGTTCATGGTGCTTTCTCTGAAATTTGGTGGATTAAACATCCATCGACTTTTCATCTGCTAGCGTGTTCGGCATAAAAAAAAGAGCTCCCCAAAGGGGAGCCCGAGCTAAGCGGCTAAGGGAAGCTTCTGCTCGGCAGGACGCTGAACAGATCGGGGTGCGAGGGGTACCCCAAGGCAACGCAGTTGGGCCTTTAAAGATTATTTCAATGTGGATACAGGATAAAAAAATTGTTTTATTGAAAAATGTGGAAGAGCGTATGACCTCCAGGGTGGAGGAAATGCGAGCAGAGGGTTTTTCATGGGTTAGATTTTTTTTGAAAACGAGGCAGGAAAGGAAATGCTCAATTGAGTCCTATGGCATTTTTGTAAATAGAAGGTTTGTCTTTGATGCTATTGTTCACGGGAAAAGGTACAGCGATGATTTCGATGGTCTGGCCGTTGATTTCAATAGATCCAATGGTGTCAAATTTTTTCAAACCATTTTCGATGGAAAGTTGGTTCCACTTTTTGAGTTGGAATTCTTTGGCAAAGGCATCCACCACTTTTTGTCCCATCAACACTAGTTTTTTGGCAGTTTTGATGTTCTCGTTGTTTTCAATGAAATCTCGTGCGGCATGACAAGGTATTACCACTTTGTTGGAATTGGTTTCTACCACTAAAGGCAACATATCGGCAAACCCCACTCTCCATGTGGAGTGTTTTTGCTCTTCAAATGCGGCTTTGGCTCTGTCTTTCTTTTCGATTTTTAATATGCTCTCATGCAAGACGTTTGCCTTGATGAGCAAATTCCAAAAGGCATTGTTATTACAGAAGACTGCTTTTTGAGTGACCGCTTCTAAAGTGGGGTTAAGGCCTACCAATACTATGTCTGCATGAGGTGGCACAATGTCTAGTGTTTCGTGTGTGTTTTTCATTTTACTTTGTTTTTATGTGTTTTAATAAAGGGGCTCTTGATGTTAAATGTTGGCTTAAAACCAGTTTTACCATTGATCTACGAGTTGAAAGCTCAATTTATCGTATCCTTCCTGGCGCATCTTTTTGCGCAGCCACATGTATCGAGAGATGATGGTATCGGCCCATTTTTTAGATCCGCATCTCACTTCTTTGCGCAATCGAGGACTGGATTTGACAACGTCAATCACCTTGGATTCATTGCCCTTGTATGCAATGATGACACAATTTCCAGGACCATCCGGAATCTGAAAAAGGCACTCGTCAAATTTCTCTCTGAAGGCAGCATTGTTTTGTGCTGCGGGCAACACGATGTGGGTTTGTCTTGTTTTTAGCATATGATGATTTTTTAAGTTACAATGTTGTTTTTTGTACATAGGTATATCAGGTTCCGAAAAATCGGAAGTGAATTTTAGGGCAGTTCAATTCCAGGTCACCTATTCAGTGAGCGAGTCATTGAAAGAAAACACGAATTAGAAGACTAAACTTGTGAAGGATCTCACCATATCACCAAATATAATCGGTTGAAATTCGTTTGTCAAGTTTTTACTCAATTTTTTTGAATAAAAATTGTTAGTTGCGATAAAATACAATTTCAAAAGTTGAAGATTTCAACTCAAGGCATTAGCAAGGTCCCGTGAAATAAGGCGGTGCTTGCTATTGCCTACCCGTTCGGATTTCCGGTCGTGGCTTACAACTCGTTCGTTTCATATCTTCCAGCACGAGGGTATATTGTATGCGACCCATGGATAGGGTGGTGCGCTCTCGTAAGGTTTTTCTCCAAAAGACCATGCTTGCGCAAAGAAAAGTAATGAAGAAAGACCCATTCACTGCTGTGAGAATAGAAATCAATGTTGAGTTTTGTGGCATATATAGACGCAGTTGTTTGTTTACAATTTGTATAAATATATCAATCGAAGGAGGCAAGGTGGGCCTTTTCGAGGTTTTACTTTTGAGTTGAAAATAGGTTGAAAATGGTCGCTCAGTCAGGTAATAATTTTGACTTTGCAAATATATATCAGAACTCCTCATTTTCTTTCCTACCCCCTGCTGTTTTTTATTCACAACTTCATTATTTATCAGTATTGAAAAGAGTTGTAGCGTTATGTTAAATTTTTATTTCAAAAAAAAAACTGAGAAGCTCAAAAAAAAAATGGGCATTGTGCGAGGTTCTGCGGAGTTTTGATTATATTGGTGTGGATGGTGAGCTCATTTCTGTTTTTCTTAGCAGAAATAGGTCGATATCACGGAAAAATAAAGAATTGAATTATCATCGGATAGCTATACTACCCTTTTAAGGAGTTTTAAATGAGCCACTGCGTGAGAAGGGTGCAGCGATCGTTGATGGGTATCCATTCGTAACCATAAATATCACAATATATGTTTCACTATGATTTAATGGACGGCGTGGCCGACGATTTCAAACGAAAGGGGTATGGACATTATCCGGGCAGTTGCTTATTGGGCAATTTCCGCGTGATGCGCAACCGGGATGATCACCGGGTGATGATCATTCGCACCCTGCGCATTCGTCAGGATGAGGACATACACCAAATGGTAGAGGAATTTTTAATTTTTCTCAAGGGATACATCGCGGAGCATCGTGTGGACGAAATCTATCTACAAGCCAATGGATCGGTGCCTGTGCCATCCTTTTTTAGGGCGTTTTGTAGGAACAGGAAAATACGCATTCATTTAGTGGGAGGGCAGGAACAACCTCGGGGATGGATTTTTCATTACAACTAATACATACTCATGATGACAGCGCAAATTTGTGATCAGATCATTTGGCAAGGCAAGCGGTATTCTTTGTATTGCGAGCCCTTTTTGCAATATCAGCTCCAGCATAAAGACAAGGCAAGGCAGTTTGCTTTTTTGCATACTACCACGGCCAATTGGCGGGGATATCGTGCCCGTTGGGAGATCAAGGAGGATTTTTTGTGGCTCAATGCCATATCGGGATGGGTGTGGCAAGAACAAGGAAAGCCCAAGTATTATCGATTGCCGCAAGTGATGGGTACTCGTGAGCCGGTCAAAGCGACGTGGTTTTCCGGTACACTGATTTTGCCTTTTGGTCCATTATTGCGATACGTGCACATGCCCTATGCCTCACAATACGCAGGTGAAATCCGAATCAAAGTGGTCAAAGGAAAAATTGAGCAAGTAAATGACAAGCGTTTGGACACTGCCATGAAGCAAAAGTGTCTTTCTTCAACCCATCAAAAGCAATGAAGCATTCTTCACTTATTCCCATTTTAACCGGCAAGTTGGAACACGCCTCGCGGCGATCTTCTTTTTTAAATTGCCTTCAAGGACAGGCAAATTTCCAAAGAATAGATTTGACTTTGCTCAATTCACTACAACCCTTCATGGCACGGGACATTCTGCGCATGGTGTTGTCTAAAAGTAAAACCTCGGTGGTTTCTATTCCTTTATATGAAGAGCAAATTGGAGAGGATGTTCTCGATCAGCTTCAATTTGCTCATGCCTCAGAGCAAATGGATGAGGCAATGAGAGGGCTTCACAGCAAGGGCCTTGAGGAGATGCGGGAGGTAGGTTATTCTTCTTTGTATGTGGGCTTTCCCATGTTGAGTTATTTTGATCCATTGGATAAGTCCAAGAGTTTTTTTGCTCCTCTCATGTTTTGGCCGGTGTCCCTGGCTCCCAATAAAAGTTATGACGAATGGCGAATTCAAAAAACAGGAGGGGAGATCCGGCTCAATACAACACTCAAACATTGGTTGATGCAACAGAAAATGAGATTGCCTCATGAGCCTGCTGAAGAAAGTTTAGAATCCGGCGTGATCTCCAATGCCGAGCTCGAGACGTATTTGGTCAATATGGCCGCCGCCTTTAATATTCCCGGTGACTGGCGCAAGGATTATTTTTTAGTGGACACTTTGGGGCCTCATCCATTTCCCTATTCCAGTCTTTCAGCCATGAATCACGAGGGACATCGATTGGGATTTGAGTTTCACCTATCGGCCACTTTGGGATATTTTCATTCGAGCAAAGAGGGCATCATTCATGATTTAAAAGTCTATGCTTCTAAAGGATCCTCGATGCAATGGCAAGCTCCCTCTCCACCGCGCGCAGTAGATTTTCCATTTCCAATGGTTTCACTCGATCCTACACAACACCAAGCTTTCCAAGCCATTAAAAGTGGTCATCCGACGGTAGTGCATGGACCGCCAGGGACAGGAAAATCAACACTATTGACCAACTTGATGGCAGTGGCTTTGGCCAATGGGCAGCGGGTTTTGATGATCAGTGAGAAGCGAACGGCCTTGAATGTGATCGAAGAAAAGTTGGCTGCTATGGGAATCGTTTGGCCCATTGTCAAGCTGAGTCATCCTACCGCGGATCGTGCAGAGGTAGTGAATAAGGCGCGTCAGATTTATGAAGTCTCCAAAGATTGGAAAGCCACTCAGCTGAAATCTTTAGAGCAAGAAAGGGCAGATTGGGAGGATCTTCATCGTCGCTTCGCTCAGTATGGTGAAGCGCTCAAGGAACAACTTCCGATGGGAATGGACTATGAAACGCTATTGGCGGAATGGACGGAAGTAGATAGTTCTCTCCCCATCATCCATTTGTCAGAGGCATGGTTATCGGAAGAGCAGAATGTTGCGCAATCTCTGCCGGATCTGCAAGTCTTTCTTGAGCAATATGCCATTCCCGATTTGCAGGGTTATTGTGCGGCCTTTGATTATTTGCAATGGTCAAAGGAAGTCATGTCGGATTTTGATTTGTTTGATGATGCCCTGCATACGAAAATAGAGCAAGTAGAAGCTAGGATCTATGCCCTGGAGCAACAGCGAGATTTTTTACACCCATTGTTGGATTTTCAGTTGATACACGATCAGTATCGCGTGGAAACAACATGGGTGCGGTGGTACAAAAGAATGTTCTTGAAAGAACGACGGCGGCACTTTCAGTTGATTCGTCAATTATCGAGGTGGAATAGACAAGCTTCAGAGATCAATAGCTTTCATAGGGAATATAGCAAAGTGAAGCGAGCATTGAAGGCCGAGCAAATTGTATTGAATGAATTAAAGCAATGGATTTGGGATGCTCCAATGGGCAAGGCATGTGCTCGGGCATGGACCCTATTGCAAGAAAAAGGATGGTATCCCCTTCGTTCGGATTTATTGGCGGTGGCGCGAGAGGAAAACCCCTTTAAAGTATTTGTCGCTTCATGGTGGCGACTGTGTGCATGGCAAAAAAGAGCGGAATTGTCAGCGCATTTTAATGAACAAGACATGATCAAGGCCCTTGGATGTTCTGAAGGTTGGGAGACATTTGGCAAAGAACGCCTTCATCAATTGTACCATCGGCAAGTGTTAGACGCCATTTCAAAAGCAGATCAAGAGTATGGCATGAAGCGCTTATACAATATCAGAGGAAGCAAAGGTCAGCGGAGGCACAGCCTGAAGCAGATTGTAGCCACTGATCTTTCTTTGTATCTATCTCTTTTTCCGGTGACTCTTTGTACACCAGAATCCGCGTCTATTTTATTTCAAGGTGCGGAAGGGATATTTGATATTGTGGTGATGGATGAAGCCAGTCAATTGAAAGTGGAGGAGGTATATGCAGCCCTCTTCAAAGGGCGGACGGTGGTGATAGCGGGAGATCAACATCAAATGCCACCGAGCAATTGGTTTGAATCTGCCATCGAAGAGGAGCATGGTGATGAGGAAAATGGCCATGTTGCGCTTCAATTGGAGCAGCACACTTTGTATTCCGAGAGTATTTTGGATTTTGCTATCCATCATCCCGCTTTCGCGGATACTTATTTGTCCTATCATTATCGATCTGCTCATCCCGATTTGATAGCTTTTTCCAATGCTGCATTTTATGGACACTTGAAACCGATGTCAGAGGCCGCAGGTCCTTGCCCCATTCACTTCCATGATGTAATGGGGTTGTATCATCAGCAAACCAATGAACAGGAGGCGGGGGCCATTGTGGATGCTTTATTGGCGGTTCAGCCGACTACTGAGGGAGGGTATCCGAGTATTGGAGTGGTGACATTGAACATGAAGCAGCGAGACCTGATTCAAAAGAGGATCACGCAAGCCCGAAGGCAATCGGAGTTTGCGTTGCACCATTTTCAAAAATTAGAAGAAGCCGGATTGTTTGTTCGAAATTTAGAGAACATTCAAGGTGATGAACGAGAGATCATTTTTATTTCTACCACTTTTGGCTGTAATGAAAAGGGAGTCATGAGCCGGCAATTGGGGAAATTGGGAACTCGAGCGGGTTATCGCTTGCTCAACGTTCTGATTACCCGAGCGCAGCGGGAGATTCATGTCTTCAGTTCCATTCCTAGTGCGGAGAGCGAAACGTATGAGCGATGGTTAAGAGAAAAGCGAGGCAATTGGGGAGTAGGATTATGGTTCGCTTGGGTGGAGTGGTGTCGTCATTATCAAAAGAATGAAGCCATGGCTCATGCAGTGTTGAATTGCTTGCGGCTGCGTTGTGAAGAAAGAGAACACTCAGATCTAGGGATGATGTCGGAACACCGGCAGTTGATATTGGAAAAACTGCGGATGTACTTGCCGCCAGATGCAGAGGTGCGAGGAGCACAGTGGTGTGGACAAGTGTTGGATGCATGGGATGGTCAATGCCAGTGCGGCTACTGGTTGCATTTTGGTACAACGAGATTTGGACGAGATCATTTGATGGCTGCGATGCATCGTTGGAATTTTCTGTTACGGGATGGAAAGGAGATGAAATCATGGGAGCAGGAGGTGTGGAAAAGGGGAAAAATGTTAAAGAATTAAATATCGGATTAGATTATAAAAAAAATAACCGATATTTGTGAGATGGAATGGAAAACTCATCCATGGGGCCAAGAAAAGTGGCAAGCGATGCTGGAGCGTGTGGAGCAGAAGAAAGCACGATTAGCAGAGTTGCGCCCTATTCCGGCAGTAGCATTGGAAAAGCTCAGGGAGAGTTTGATGGTGGAGTGGACGTATCATTCCAATGGGATAGAAGGAAATACCTTGACCTTGCAGGAAACGAGAGTAGTGTTAGAGGATGGTATCACAGTGGGAGGGAAAACGCTCCGAGAACATTTTGAGACTTTGAATCACCATGAGGCCTTGGCAGTTTTGCAAGGTATGGTAAAAGAGGGTTACCGCCTGCGCGCTGCTGATATCATGCATATTCACGGATTGGTGTTACAGCGTATTGAAAAGGAATTTGCGGGCCGATATCGCAATGCGGGGGTGCGCATTACGGGAGCTAATTTTACCCCTCCCAATGCTTTGCGGGTAGATGAAATGATGGAGGAGTTGATTGCATGGGTCAATCAAAAGCACTCTTTATCCATTATTGTCAAGGCCACTATTTTTCATCATCGCATGGTTTGGATCCATCCTTTTTTTGATGGCAATGGGCGTACGGTAAGATTAATGTTTAATTTGCTTTTGATGAGTGCGGGATATCCGCCTGCCATTATTTTACAACAAGATCGCAAAAAGTATTATGATGCTTTGAACAAAGCCAATCAGGGCAATTATGAGAAGTTGGTGTTGATGGTGTTGCAGGCGTTGGAAAGATCTTTGGATATTTATCTCAGTCATTTAGAAAATACCCATGACAATTTTCGTCCCATCTCCCATGTTGTGCAGGAAATGTCCTTGCCTTATGGTCATGAATATTTGAGCTTGCTCATCCGTCAAGGCAAAATTGCGGGTTACAAAGAAGGTCGCAACTGGCTCACCACCGCTGAGGCCGTGGTGGCCTATCATCAGGGCAGAAAGCGGAAGAGGGGTGGTGAAGTAGGTTTGTTGAAATAAACTTATCTTTTTCTCGTTGTAAAATAAGTCAATTCCATTTACTTATACTTATTAAAGATGATGACCTTTATTTCATTGACCTTTTATACCATCTTGCTCAGAGTAGGCGGGGTGGCTTGCGGTAAGCGGAAGTTTGAAAAGAGTTGGAAAGAGGAAGGACTTGCTTTTTTGGAACAGCTCACATTTTCCTTAACGAGTTTCTTCCTCTTTGTGCTCTTTCTTTGGATATTTTTTTAAGGATGAGTCTGTTGCGAATGCGAGGACAGGGTGTGAAATAATTTTTCGGACAATGCCTCTATATCATCTCGTCTCGCCAAGGCCTCTGACCAGTGCGCAGGAATATTCTCCATCCCGTAATAGAGGCCAGCAGCAGCGCCAATCACGGCGGCGGTCGTGTCGGTATCGCGTCCTAAATTGATGCCCAACAAGATGGCGGCATCATATTGTTGGGTGTTGAGAAAACACCAAAACGCGGCTTCTAGTGTGTCTAATACATAACCGCCGCTGTTGATGACGCTCCTGTCAATCTGTTGTATATCATGTACCAATAAGCGATCAAAGAGCTCTCGCTCCCTTACAGGCAGGGTATGTTGATCAAAAAAGAGATTGACTTGAATTCTCATGTTTTCATAAGCCTTTCTTTTGTCATCGCCTTTGAGCAACTCTTGCAGATAGATTACCCATATAAAGCAGGCTATGTGAGAACGTACATGCCGATGCGTTATGGATGACACTGCTTCTATGGTGTTCCAAAGTGTTTGGGGCTCGCGGTATCGAGAATCCAAGGCCAGTGGGGCGATTCGCATGAGAGATCCATTCCCATTGTCCATGTCTTTGTCTCCGCCTGCCATCACAGTGGGTGAGCCGCTGAGGATTTTTTGGAGGGCGATGCGAGTACCTATGCCAATGTCAAACACCTCTCCATGAGCTGACCAGTATCCTTTGCGAAACCAATCGCACATTTTTTTACCGAGTTCCTCAATATCTAATCCTTCTGCCATGCTCTCAGCGAGACAAAGGGTTAGTGCGGTATCGTCGGAATAGGTGCCAGGCGGTTGCTCATGCATGGCCCATCCGGTAATGTCCTGCACAGGCTGTTGGTCCAGGGCTTCGCGCGTTAAAAATTCAAATGGAACGCCCATGGCGTCGCCCACGGCGATGCCTAAAAGAAGATCGCTGATTGTTTTTTCTGTGAATTTTTTTTGTTTCATAATGGTGAAATAATGGTGAATGAATGATGAGGAGACCCTCTACTGGAAATATACTAGCCTATTTTGTAAAATCATGTTCGTTGTTTGATTTTTTTTTGAAGTGTTGTGCGATCTCCCACCACAAAGCCCTCATTTTGGTGGTGGTCTCTTGTTGAAGTTGTTTTTCAAGAAGCAGCAAATGGCTTTTGGTGATGGGTTTCAAGGGTTGTTGTATGAGTTGAAGACCCCTGCGATCTTTCTTTTGCGCCAATCGCCGCCAAAGATCAACGTTGTCCATGGACCATTGCGTGATTTGTTGTGCTTTCAGCATGATATCCTCTTGGAAGATGGCTGTTGGAGTGGGAGACATTTCCACCCAATCAATGGTGGAGAAAGGGAGCACTTTCACCCAAGGATTTTGCCCTTCAAAATATTTTTGGAAGAATTTTTGGGCGTTGGATAACCAAGAATCTTGTACTGCAATGATGAGCTCTTTTGGATAATGGCGGGTTCTAGACAAATACAATTCAGGTAAACCTGGTGCGTGGAATCGATTACCTTCGGGTAAGTCGAGCAATTGGCGGAAGCTCAAGAATTGCAGCGTGGGCACTTGGGCGTAATACCAAGTAATGTTACTCAACTGTGCCTCCTGTCTCCATTGGAACAAGGCTTCCCAGATGATCCACGCCTGGGTATCTTCCAGCAGCGCCCATTCACTTTGCGAAATTTGGGGATGGGTATGGAATGAAAGGGCTTGGTCGAAGAAGTGCTTTTTCGCCTTTTGCAGGTTGTCATATAGTGCAATGGGGGTGACATATAATGTTTCGGGATAGCCTTGAAAGACATGGTGCATGACACCGCACAGCCAGATGATATGGGCAGTGTGATGTGGGTCTATCCATTGATAATTTGCACCTTGTTCGTCCTGTGTTTCCTCGATTTTGTGCAGCACGATGGAAGCAAGGGGATCATGCTCGAGCGATAATTTCATTTGGACGATGCGCATGCCGTCGGCCAGTTGATTGAGCAAGGATTCCGCGCCCGACACCATTTCTAGATCGCAGTGGGGACCTGGATATTGGGGGTATCTGAAATACCACTTGTCATCTACGCACGATTTTTGGAAAGTTAAAATGTCCATGTTGATGGGTTTAGTCAATGATTTGAATAGTGATTTTTTTTGCGAAGCCTTGCCGATTAGTTCAGGCCAAGGCACAAGAACAGGGTTCTGACTTTTACGGGAGGAATGCAGGGAGTGTTTTCCTCTTCGTCCATGGGTGTTTCTTCCCAAAGTATCGAGGTAGGGATACAGGAATTGATTTTAATGATTTTCCGAACACCAGGAATTGGATCGTTAACGGCGCGTTGCGAAAGAAGCACATAAAAGCATTGTTTTTCATTGTTCATGGATTTTGATTTTTTGATGAATGAATTTTAAGGCAATACAACCCCGGTCCATCCAAAGGGATGAATTTTTAATTCCGGGAAATAAGCGATTAAAAGACCGAAGGGTGTTTGAAGGTAGGCATGGATTTGAATATAATATAAATCGATTTTTTTGTCAAGGTTTTTTTTTGAACGCATGCGTCAGTTTTGGTCTGAGGTTTAAAAAAAAAACGAGAGGTACAGTTATTTTTGATGCGATAAAAAAGGGTAGGAGAAACAGGGTAAGTGGATAAACGAGTAATTGAGTCATGAAGCAAATATCGAGATGACATTTGCGAGAATATTGCAATTAATTGATTAGATATAATTCTTGCGAATGCCCTCCAAATGAAGGGCCAAGTCATCTCTTAGCTTCTTTGGTGATTTGACCTCCGCTGTGGCTCCTAAAGAAATAATAAATTCTATCAATTCATAAGAATCGTAGGTCTCAAATTCTAACAAGGCCTCCTTGCCAAGTAAGGTAATAGATTGGGTTTCATTGATTTTGAACAGGCTTAACTCTTCTATCCAAAATTCATTTTTGAGGAGAACGGACACATGGATAGTTTTACCACTTAGTTCGTGATGGATGCCTATAGAGTATTTGAAATAATCTTGAAGATCAAAATAGGCAGTGATGGATGGAAAAGCGTCTTTTATACGGTACATGTTCTGAATACGCGATAGACGAAATATCTTTTGATCTTTGGTGAAATTTTCTAGGTCATGTCCAATTAAATACCATTTCCCGCGATATTCTTTCAATCCCAATGGAGCCAATTTGTATCTAATGTTTGACAAGCCACTTTTATTGTATTCAATACTAATACAATGTTTATTGGTTATGTGTTGGATTAGTTCATTAAGCCAAACACCATCTGATTCGTTACGTTGGGTTTGGATAATATTGCGAGGAATGAAGCGTTGCTTTGAAATTGATAATGGTGAAGGGTTGTACAAACGATCAATCAATCCTTCTGTTTCTTCGAATATTTCAGGTAGAATGAGTGCTCTGCTTTGTTGCAATATAAATTTGAGGCGTGTGTATTCTTCTTCGGAAATATTGACGTTAAAAATCGACATACCGGTTTCGGCATATCGGATAAAGCCAATGTTATCGAATTCGTCTTTTACTCGTTCGAATTGAATCTTGGGTGAAAAGATAGACTCTATGGATTTTAGGTCATCATAAATTGTCCTTTCGCTCACCGTTTTTGCTTTTCCATTGCGTTTAGAAATTCCTTCCGAGGCCAAAAATTCATTCACTTTTTTGGTAATGTCTTTTACTTGATATCCTTTGTTATTTCCAGATAACAACTTGTCAATGAAAAGCCATCGACGAAATTGCTCCTTATTTCCTTTAACGGATTTTTCTCTATCGCCAACCAAAATGTCGGGTTCAGTCTTTTGTTTTCTCGGCGTTTTTATTTTGTTGTTTTTTCGGGGCTCCGTATTCTTCATGGTTGACTTTTTCAATTGAAACATTTTCGCAAATGTATTAATATCTTTAGACAAAGACCTGATCAGCAAAGAGTTTTTTTTGGGAATCGATCAAGATTATAAACGTTAAGAATTAGATGACAATGATGAAAAGACTAGTGATACATCCGAAGGATGGGAGTACCTCATTTCTCAAGAAGATTTATGAAGGATTGAAGAATATTACGTTGATAGAAAGTGGTGAAGATATTCTTGAGAATTTAGACGAGCTGATTAGAACTCATGACCAGGTACTTTTTTTAGGTCATGGTATGCCAAAGGGTTTGTTGGCAGTTGGTCAGTTTGGATTTAACACTTTTGTAATGAATGCATCTAGGGTAGGAGGATTGAAGGAAAAGGACAACAGCATTTTCATTTGGTGTTATGCTTCAGACTTTGTTCGTGCTCACCATTTGGGAGGTTTTGCCACTGGCATGTTTATCAGTGAGGAGATTGAGGCTTATGCAATGGGAGTAGAATGCACAGAGGTTGACATTAAAATTTCTAATGAAGTTTTTGCGACAGCCGTTGGCACCGCTCTTGAGCAAGAGATGGGTAATCATGAGTTGTACGCTCACGTTAAACAGCAATATGAGCCCTTGGTGGGCACTAATCCAGTGGTGCGGTATAATTGGGGGAGGGTGGGGGTGTGGTGACATTGGTTGAATGTGATTTTTTCTGATTTGGACATCATAGCCATTTTGAATGATGAGATGGAAAACTACGGAGTTCGGAACTATTGGAAATACCTATAAGACAACAAGTTCAGAAAGGAGATTATTCAACTGGGTACTACACTACTTAGTTGAAATTGCAAGCACCTTATGGAAAAATCAGAAAGACAGAAATTGGAAGATGGATGAATAAAAGAGCGCTTAAATGTCTCAACCTAATTTTTCAAATCATAGTAGTCTAATGGTCGGTGCAAATAAATGTGGAATTTCGCATTGCGACTTTCGGTAAGAAATTCTTTATACAACTCACCTTCATCTTCAAGTCCGAAAGGAATAAAATGTATTTCCTTGTATTTATTTAGGTCATCTATTTTTTGCAGAAAGTCAATGCATGTTTTTGAAGAATTCTTTTTTTCCCAAGGCTTGATGCAGCCCTCCCAATAACTGATATCATCACACATATTCAGTTCAGATTCAAAATTTACATATGTCTTCCTAGAAATAAAAAGACAAGAACGCTGATCTTTATCCCAAATGATATTTTGTATTCCGTCATAATGTACCTCGTGTTTATTTAAATATATTCGCTTAATTGCAGTGATTTGATTGTATTTTTCTTGTGTAACAAAACCTTTGCAAAATCTCCTAGTAGGTTTATTTGAATAAAATCCCAAGTATGATACAGGGACGACCCATTCGTCGATAAAATCTAGTCCAATATGATTGTATAGTTTATCAGTTTCGAAAGCATTTGAATAATTTTCATAGTGATGCGTTTCTTCAAATCCTCTAATCCATAATAATGGCTTCTGCTCAAATTTTTGTAGAAGGCGTGTCATGAGACCATTAGGACGCTCAAGAACTCCAGTTTGAATCGTACATAAAACACGTGGTGCATATTTCCCGTTTTTACTAAGCGCAACATAGGATGCCAATCCTTCACCGGTGAAGTAGTAAAGAGTTATTGGTCTACCTGTTGACTTTCTTTTCAATTTGACAACGATAAGCCATTGATCTTCTCTAAGGGCGGGAACAAAGGAGTTGGTATAATTACTTTGTTCAGTTGGAGAAAGAAGTCCATAGGCAGATAATAAATGTGACCGAAATTCGGAGTGTAAATCGAAATGTGTGATTTCATCAAAACTTCTATCGATTTCAATTGAAACCAACTCAACTTTATCAGAAGATCGAAGCTGTGCTTCAATGCTGCTCAGAACTTGATCTAAAGAGTAGTACAAATTCGCATAGAAAAACGTATCGCACAAATGTGACATTCTCCAGAGGGGCTCGAAATCGAAGCCCGGAGCGATGTAGAATAGTGATTTGGTAGAGTATTGAAATGAAATCATTTTTGGTAATTTGTCGTTGAATTTAAATTTGAATTAAAATTACACCGGAAAATCGTTTAATAATTCAAATGCTAATTGATAATGCCAATTAGTATTTGCATTTGTATTGTAGTGCACAAATATGAAGGAGTTGTTTGGAAGTGCAAATTGCTGCGGGGTATTTTTCTTTTTCCAGAAAATGATTTTTCGACAATTTAGATTCTGAGTGAGTCTTATAAATATTGGGATGTAATCTGGTGTGCCAACAAAAACAATATCGGTTTCACTATTTTCAATCTGATTAAAGTCATTATAAAGGGGAGGGACTATTGGATTTTTATTTCTTCTTTTATTTACTGGAGCGCTTTCATTGAAAGTAATATCATAATTTGGTAGTTTGAAATCCGAGTTTACCAAGCCCCATCCGGCAGATAATATGAAAAAGTCTTTTTGAAAGCGATTATGTAAATGCAAATAGGCTGGATGCTTATAAAGTTGATAAGCCTTTAGTAATGTTCTCTCATCTTGTCGCGTGGTTAGATATTCGCGCCATGTTAATTTAGAATTTGGCATTAAGCTATCGGGAAATTTTTCATTAGGTAATTGCGGAGTATTTGTGAACGTTATTGCAGGGTATTGTTGAAAAAATGATTCATTCTTTCTGGAAGAGCAAATCATAACGACTTTGAATTTTTTGGATAGTTTAATACCAGAAGTACTATCAGCTAAATTTGATTTCTTTTTTGAATTTAATGGCTTGGGATTTTTCGCTGGTTTTTCACCGAGTTTGCAGACACGCACAGTAATCACTTCAATAGGATTCTTTTTATCATTCATTTCTTCTTGAACAATTTGCCATTTTGGTTTATTGGCTGCTGTGGGATCAGGTGCATTGAAATAGCTGGAAACAGATCTGTTTTCCGTTCTTATTTCTCTTATTTTCCCATTGATGTATCTCCTGATATCGTTACGATTTTCATAAAACAATTCAATGGTGCACGGCCCTTTGGGCAGGCCTTCGATCTTATCGGCTTTTGTCGCTATATTTTCATGTCGATTCAATTTGAATTCAATGCAACCATCATTGGATGTAATATTTTCATTTTTAGTTTTTTTATTGGATGGTGCAGATGCCTTGGATAATGATTCAGCTTTGGTATTGCACCATTTTGTCTTTGATTTCTTTTCAATGGATTGTCTTCGTTTACCAATGGAATGGGTAATGGTATTGGGTATTTTGTTATTGGGGTTTTTGCTCAAATTAAAAATCGGTTTTAATTTCTTTATGAGCAATTCTTCATCTTTCTCGATTTGATCTTGGACAATCGCAAACTCTCCTACGTATTCTAAATAATAAATATGGAAGTTTTTACAAAGGAATTCGTTCAATCGGTCTTGTATATTGTTTTCTATTAAATCACTTGCCAAAAGAGAACCGAGTGTACGTCTGAAAGTGGACATCGTTCCATTACAAAGCGCGGATATTCCTTGATTATTGGTGATGTGCCATTGTAAGCGTTGAAATATATTTCCGTTATTAGTTCCTGCCTTGTTGTTTCTTGCACCTGCTGTACCGAGATATACAAGGTCGTGCAATTTTCCATTGATGGGTACTTGATAAACTGATGGGAGAGCCTTGATGTTCATGAAATTACTGAGTTCCTTATATCCCAGAGGATTCATAAACCAAAAATAGATACCTTTTGTTTTTGGTACTTTATCTAAATTATCTGAGCAGGCTTTGATTCTGTTCTTGTCCTTTAAGTTATCGCGAAGCCAAATTTTCACGTTTGATGAGTTCAGATTTCTATTCATTTTGAGGTTGTTAGTTCGTAAATATATAAGTTAGGTATATTTTTAAGTGCTGAATTTTTATTTTAATAATAATTTAATGTGAGAACTTTTAGCTTTTCTTGACATATCAAATCCTGTTGATTTTTCAATACAAAGTGCATTAACATTGGCTAGAGTTCACTATTATAACCTCTTTAGGTTTCCCTAGCTTTCAATTTTCTGATGTATCCGTCCCTCAATTCCATCAGTAATATCCCAAGTTGATTCTTTCCTATCCAACCATTGGGGGTGTCTTTCATTCCCCAAAATAGGTCGTTGGGTTTATTTCTTTTTCCTACATCTTCTATTAGTATATGTCCATCCGTTCTTATCAATCTCACCTTTAGAGGCAAGTGTTGTTCAAACTTCAGTTTGAGACAAAGCCTCATGTTATCTATGTCGATAGGGGATTGTGGTTGAACGACCATGTGATTCTTGTGTTTTTTTGATTTCATTTTTGCAGCCATCGGACTGGTTTGAGTTCTTATTTCTTCCTGAATTTGTTCATCACTGAATCGCAAAGCCTGAAACAAAGCTTCAGAAGTTTTCCAATTTTTCCCATGGTATTGGATGGGGAATGCGGACATGTTTCCCAACCAACCGTAAGGATCTGTATTTTTTTGAAATGATATTATTGGCATAATGTTGTTATTTGAGTTGAGTTAAAAATTATTTGATGAGACGAAGGTGTAGTGCACTTTCTGTGTAAAGAAATATAATTATGCAGCGGAAAAGAACAATTCCGGACGAATGATATTCCAATTGTAGTCTTTTTTCAATGGGATATTTCCATCAGGACCCGTTTTACCTCTCTTCACCCCAAAATTCTTCATTCCCAAACTCCTTAATTTACCTTTTTTAATTTTATAATACTTTTCTCCATCAATTAACACAAAAAGACTTTTTTCTACATAAAAATTCACATAATACGCACCACTAAACTTCACAACTTTACTTTTTCCGAAATTTAATCGAACCATTTTTTTCATCACATTATATTATTTATGGGGTTACGTTGGATATAATACAAATATAATAATATTATTGCGAAATTGTTGCAATTAATGTGCGATTGACATTTTCTAAACTTTCAAATGAATTGAAGCAGTACTGCAATTAATGGAGTTAATTTTCGTTCTCTATTCAGATTCTTTCTTTTATTTAGTTTTTTATTGGTTCATTTAATTAGAATATTAACCATCTAAATTGATAATTATGACTGGATTTCTTTCTTTGATGTTCTGGACAATCTTCGCAAGATTGTTCATTGTGAAAATTGGATTTGACACCTTTGGATCGTCCATTTGGATGGAGTTGGAGGCATATATTATCCAATTGTGTTATTCCATAATGAGTCTCTTTGTTTTACTTTTTATTGCTTTGTTTTTGGGTTTGTTTTTTTAATATATAACTATAGAAATATCATGGGTAATTATTTGGACGATCGATTGCATCGATATTCAGAAGAAACTTTCTTGCAGTTGTCTGCAGAAGAAAGGAACAACAAGACATTTGTAATGAAGTGTTTGGCCAGGAATGGGAGGTTATATCAGGTGTTATCGGATGATTTGAAAGGTGATCTTGAGATAAAGATGACAGCAGTTAGAAATGATGAAACAGTTGTTTATCTATTTGGCAAGAACGCTTTGCTGGATATTGATTTTGCCATGCAATGTGTCTCGAACAATGGACAAGTTTATCCGTTGTTACCCATTGAGGTCAGGTCGCATGCTGTTATGTTTGAATGGGCCCTTAAGGCTTGGGGTGTAGATGCTTTTTGGGGTATGCCTTTGGAATATTTTAAAAGTGTTCCATATATGGTAAGGGCTCTTAAAGGTCACAATGGTAAGAATAAAGATTTATGGGATGCTATTTTGAGTGGAGCAGGAGATGAAGCGTATTTTAGTAAAGTATTAATCGAAGTGGCGCTTTTGTTTTTTGGTAAAGGAATAGCGGAGATGGACTTTAAAACCTTGTTGCATAAAGCTGAGATAAGAGAAAAGGTAAAACAGGCGCTTCCAGATGAAACATTGATGGCTTTTTTTGAGAGCTCACTTGGTTCGGAACATCATTAGTTTAAACTCTGGTAAAAAATTCAAGGAGGTCAATTTGAGTTTTATCATGTTTCGAAAGCTTTGAAATCTTCGTACAGTAAATAAAGACCCACGCTATATAAGTATTTTAGTTCTTCGTCATGGTCGTTTTCTTCCCTGTCAAAGTACAGATCATCAGGGGTTGGATAAGAAAGTAAGGTCATGCCAATTTCGAAATATTCTTTGATTCCGCCATTAGCAAGAAATTCAGCAAATAGATCAAGAGAATCAGAGACTTCTTCCCAATCTTCATAATGTTGGACGGCATAGCTATTGACTTCATCTCGGATTTCTGATAATTTCTCAAAATTGTCGGTTGAGAAACCTTGTTGAGCAGCAACTAAATATGGAATCATATCGAGGATTACCATTGCCATGGTTCTCTCACTTTGTTTCGCAAAGTCATAGGTTAAGTTTAGGAATTCTTTTTTAATGTCGATTTTGGTGTAGATACGATCATGATCTGCGATAAATCGCATTAGATAATCCTCCCAAGAGGTGTTCCAATGAAAATTAGTATCATCGGATGTTAGGAAATTGAAAATTTCCTGCATTTTAGATTCGGATTTGAGAATTTCAATTTGTTTTTCAACTTCGTAATTGGATAATTTTCGATTTTGTGAATTCATGACATTGGCTTTACTGAGTTAATAGTATTCTTTGAAAATGCAGTTTGGTTTCAATAATTAATTTTAATTTTTATTCAGGGCTCATTTTGCTGTGAAAATGATAGCCATTCAACCCAAGTATTTTGTTTAATACTTGGGATGTTGTTTTCACTGCACACTTGCAGTGTGAAACCAGTTCCTCCTTTATTGGGATTGCTCAGATCGTCATAAACGATGGCTATTGAAGCTGGTGGATGGATACGATCTCCAAGAACCATCCAACAATCGCGCACTAAATAGGCTCCTTTTATTGATTCTGTGTGTTTCTCTCCAGTCAAGAATGCTGATATCAGGTGTCCATTTTTTTTGTTTTTACCATACTTCATTATTTGGGGCTCTTCAACAATTGAGGCATGCTCTAAGGGCTGGTAATATTGGGATCTTGAAGGGTTTTTTTTGTGGCCTTTGTACGGTGTGAAAATTTTTAAATCAAGTGAATTATAGGTCAATAGGCCTTGAACAAAAAGCTCATCAGCACCTGAGGCATTTCCACTTCGATAAGATGAAAGAGGAAGGTGCTGACCGAGCCATTTGCCCATTTGGATAATTAACTTGTCATCTCCTTCATTGATTTTTCTTTTACCAATGAGAAGGATGGTTTTTTTTTGGTTATTGTACTGATCAATAAATTCAAGGGGAGTCATAATATTTGGATTGAAATTAGATGGGCATACGATGCACTTATTTATTGAGATCGTTACTTACTGAATACAAAACCACATTTTTACATTCTGTCTTAATGGGGTGGGGCAAATGCTTTACATAGAATAAATGACTACTTTAGAGCGTCATAAATAACCGGATGAATAAACCTACCCGTAGAG
This sequence comes from Flavobacteriales bacterium, assembly GCA_947464415.1. Lineage (GTDB taxonomy): Bacteria > Bacteroidota > Bacteroidia > Flavobacteriales_D > Sanyastnellaceae > CAMCTV01. The sequence continues at coordinate 5,410 of CANHWU010000016.1, read as the reverse complement.
GGAGGTGGCATTGAATTGAAAGGAATGACTTTGAATTGTATTGAGAAAACGATGAATTCATTTCCTGAATCGTCCAATTCTAAAGTTGGGCAATAGGTGATGTAAATGTCATTTTCAGGGGAATGGTAATGCAGTGTGCCAATGGTTGCTTGATTTGCCTTCAAACTATTGCCAAGCGTTCGATGCATGAGTTCATGCAACTCCGATGGATTATTTGTTGCCACTTCAAGGGGTAATTGCGAGCTTGTATTTCCGAATGAATCATTTGCATATACCAAATGAAGGAATGAAAGGACAGGTTTAGTCTCGCGTTTCAAACTGCGGAAGCTTTTTTGGGCAATTTCATCTAACGCACCTTCTGAAATTGCGTTGAACTTGATTTCAAATGATTGTTCGTTCAAATCATTTTCAGGATAGAACTTATAGCCTTGTATTTCGGAAAAATGCACAATATGATTGGAAGTGAATCTGTCGAATCGCCCCCCTGCATAGCGAAAACGTTCAACGAAATGCGCAGTAACTGGATTGTAGTTTTGAAGTAAGTAGCCACGTTGATAATCTGAGTATAGAAAGCAATAGGCCAACTGCATTGCTCCATCTATTGGTGAAATGGAAAGGATTACCCGCAGGTTATCCCGAATTTCCTCCCAACGCAAATGTGAAACCGACTCTCCTTCTTTTAGTTTATCCTCTTGAAGTTCGCTATTAATCATTAAATTAGATTCAATCTCATCAGAAGTAAGTCTATGCTTTTCAATGAAAGGGGCGCTAAATATTGATTTTAAAAAAGCGTCATTTAATCTTGGTTTCGCGACATGAGAAATTTCTAAGTCATTAGCATTGTCTTCTATTTCAAAGATTTTTGAGTTGGTCTTTAATTGAGCAGTATTTTTTATTAATTTTTTTTTGTACTCTGCCATTTTCTCGGGGGACAAGAATGAAAAAGTATATGAGGTCTTCGTTCTCAATACCCGGTTAAATTGACCATTATACAATGGTTCGCTGAGAATGTTTAAGGATAAATCTTTTTGAAATGCTTTCAACTTTAGCGAAAAATGGAAAGGATTTGCTTCAAGAAATTCAGAAATGGCGCTTTGCGCTTCTTGTGCATTTTGGAAGAGAGTCATACTGACAAGATAGCAAATGATTTTGAAATTTATAAAAAAAAGTATTAAATATAATTATTGTTGGGGTGTTTGTAGGGTTTCAAGTTCAAGTACTTTATGATTATTGCTCATCTAAAGTAAACACATTCCGACGTAGTTTTCAATACAATCGGCACAGGTTTTCTTGTTGTTGAATTCAATCAATCTATTTGATTCAATTTGTCATGTTATCAAAGCTATAATTCTGATCTTTTGATAAAAAAAACATCTTGCCCTTTAGATGTCTGTGTGTTTACAATTAACAAATGCAACCTCCTGAAGCATTGGATGCATTCCATTTGAGATGGCGTCAGTACTGAATTATCAACTACACATATGGTGTGTGATGATTACGAAGAGTTAGTTTTTTATACACATTACTATAAATTCAATTGGATTTTTATAAATTACACAAAAAAAATATGGTTGGAATTTATTCATTGTTCGATAGCCAATTGGGTGGGCTACCGAAAAGAATTGAAGAGAAAATAAGTGCTTTAGCGGGTGAAGAAGATCAATATGCCGCTGACGAATTGGTAGAATTGGCTGAGGAAGTCTTACATCAAATTGCTGCAGTTGGCGTTCGTTATTACTTGAATTCAGGACATCAAAAGGAAGTGTATAATGACTTTTTATTAGAACTCTTCAATTCGTCTGGACATGATTACAATGCAGGGCCTATTTTTCGATGGGTGGCGAATATGATTAAAGATTTGGATGATGAAATGCCAAGTGAGTATTATTCTTTTTTTTGGAAGGATGGTGAGTTGAATAAAAAAGTCCATCATTTAGCGGTGTTGCGCAATGAAGTTATGCATGGCTTCTTTGTCCTACCGCCAGAACGGAATGTAAAAGAGACAGAGGGCTTGGTGGAATTGTTGCAACAGTTAACAGAATGCGAGATTTTCAAAGGACGAGCAGTATATCATTTTTTAGATAGTAATGGATTTACTGGTAATTGGAATATTACTGACGAATCCCAATGGCAGGCATTAATGGGTCCGCATCCTTTTGGACAGCTTTGTCGGCGAATTATTTTTGAACGCGGGGACGAATTTTGGCAATCGGAAAATGAACTTTTTCATAGCGTGAATTTCGAAGTGCCTGAGGCTGTTCAAAAATTTATTTTAAATAACAAAAAAGGTGCGTTTGCGGTTTGGGTGCATCCGCGCGATAAGACATCCATTGATCTGTACTCTTCAATTGGTGCATGGTTGAAGCAACAAGATGTGACGTTTGTTGGATATCAATTGAGTGATCAGGGATTATCCTACACTGGGGGTTTTTTATTGAATCGTTTAATGCATGCCTTGAAACCCGGAGACAATGCTGTTATCAGGAATAAGAAATCAGAAGAGGTTGTTAAGAAATTGCGTGCGGAGGCAGGAGATAGAAAAGTGGTGGTTTTGATTCATCAAATTCATTTGGCTTTATTCAGTCCACAGCATGTATCGAAGCTGAGCAATTTCCTTTACGAGAATGATATATTGTTGATTGCCGTTGGGCATCACTATGAGCATTTCAATGGCTTATTCAATTCAAGCATTACAATGGATTATGCCAAGGAAACCCCATCAAACGAAGAGGCCTTGATAGCACTGCACAATTACTTGCGCTTCAAAGGACCTTCCAAAGATCGCTCGGATGAGATGGCAGATGTCAAGCTACTAGAGGAGATATTGGAAAAAGTTTTATCGGACTTGGGTTTAGGTCATTCCATTTATGCCCGCAGATTTGCAGATGATTATGGATGTGATATCGAATATGTTCATGAGATCTTCGCATTATTACATCCTTGGGTCAATACAAGTAGGGAGTCTTTTGAACCAGATACCGTGGATGAGTTGTATGGATTTCCCTCCACCATGACAGAAGTTACGCCCATTTATTTAGCCTTAGGTCGTCGCGATTTGAAATTAGAATATCAACATAAAGTGATTTCCTTATGAGTCCTTTCGAACAATACTACAGCCGTTACCTTTCATTAAATGCCGAATTGAAGCCAATTGATTTTCTTGAGTTATTGGAAAGTCAGAGTTCTAAATTGAACAATCTCTTCATGGCGGGCTTGGGAATGGGCACTCTTTTTTTGCGCATGGGAGCTGTGATTCAAATGAGCGCGAAATTGCATGATGGTGATTCCAGCAACGATGCGTTATTCATGAAGCAAGTGATGGATAATTTGCGAGAGACCTTACCTAGCGATACCAACTGGAAAAATCTATGGTATGCCTCTATGGTAATGGATAGCAAATGGAATCAGGCGATACCCAAGGATAACAATAAAAATACGATGCTGGATCGCTTCGTGTCATTTAGAAACAAGTTTGTTCATCAATCCATCCGACTTACCCCTGATTACTCCAAAGAAGTGGAAAAGGGTTGGCGGATAATGGATGAGATGGCAGGCTTAAATACCCTGTTTCAAAATGGCAACGTTGTTTTAAAAAGCAACGAGTTCTTTTGGATTCAGGATGATAAGGAATTGCAATTGCATCCATTTGTTCAAACTGGAGAGCATGAAGGGTTACCTTATTTGTTTCAAGGATTGTATGAGAACAAGAGCAAAGCAAAGTTCATCAATACGCACTTGGGTGATGAAACAGAGCCAACAGAGAATATGGCATTGGATGAGAAGTTTGCACCAATGCAAAATGCGTTGCGTGGGGGGGCAGGTCAAATCTTTGACCACAGTGAGCGATTAAAGTATTATTTGGATTGTTTTGTGGGTCGGGAGCGGGAGCTGAGTTCGGTATTGGATTGGGTGAGAGCTGATTCTTCAAAGAGTGTATTGCCTATTTATTCAGAAGCAGGAATGGGCAAGGGAGCTTTGACTGCCGGAATCATTAATGGTCTTATAGAAGAAGGTGTTCCAGTCATGTATCATTACTGCGGATCGGGTATGGCCAATAGCTTGCATGCGGTATTGTACCATTTCATTTTACAAGGCAAAAAGATGCCAGGCATGAACGGGGCAGGAGTATGGAAGATAGATCACGAAGTTTTGCAGCGGAAGATGGAGCGTTTGCCTTCACGTTATTTTGATGCGATAAAGTTGTTTCAAAATTTAATGGACAATTGCTATTCTCCCTCAAAGAAATATGAAGGGAAACCAATGGTCATTATCATTGATGGCTTGGATGAAGCGGGTGTGGCGAACAGTCAGTTAAAAATTTCAGATTGGTTTTATACGTACAATGAGAAGGATGAACCTGAGGAAGATTGGTCATCTCCAGATCATATTAAATGGATTTTTACGCACCGCTCATTACCCAATCAGAGTAAGGATGGCTTCCGTTTAGACGGCCGTTTCTCATTAGAGGTTAACGAACTTTTACAGCCTTTGCAAGGATTAACAGAGGACGCCGTTCGTGCGGCATTGAAACCGTTTGATGTTTCAGAAGAGTTTATTCAGACTGTAATGGAAAGAGGTGCGGTTGTATGAAAATGATTGACCCCACCTACCTCCGCACCATCCACGATGGTTTGCTCACAGGTGTTGTGCACAAGGACAACGCCTCTGCCTTGCCCTTGGGGTTGGTGGGTATGTATGAAGAGGCTTTGCCTTCTGCAATTAACGTAAATGAGCGAAAGAAGTTCCTGGAATTTTTTACCGTTTGGGCCTTGCTGAAGAAGGAGGTGAGTGCTGAGTTTGTATCACCCTTATTAGAGGGATGGACGGAAAATCAGGTCATTGACTATATTGCCCAATACAGCAAGTGGTTCAATAGTCCGGTGAGTGGGAAGTATGTATTGTATCATGAGCGCCTTCGAACCTTTATCCTTCAGAAAGTATCAGCACATCAATTTGAAAAATGCAATGAGCAAATCATTCATCAATGTCAATTGGCTTTACAAGCCAAAACCGGCGATGAGCGGGAGCGATACGCATTGGAATTTTTAAGCACCCATTTGCTCATTCATGCCATGAATGGCCAAGACGGTGAAACTTTGAAAGCATTGTCTTACAATACCACTCATTGGAATCGTCAAGTGGAAATCAGCAAAGGCTTTGAATGGAGTAAACGAATGCTCAACGATATGATGCTTTGGGCTTCCAAATACGATGACGATGAAGTCATCGAATGCGCGCTCAATAAGGTTGACCTCCATCACCTCGAACAGAACGATGCTCCGCGTATTGTGGAGTTGGTTGCTCAGAATGATATTGAAACCGCCTTGCAAAGGATTGATTCTTTTGGAGGGAACGATAAAGAAGGGCTTCAGCGGAAGTTTATTCTTTATATGCTCTGCCTTATTGAGTT
>CANHWU010000015.1 GCA_947464415.1 Flavobacteriales bacterium | reverse complement strand
GAATGGTGCTCCATGTCTTGGCCTTAGCGGAGAGTTTGTCTAAAACTTCTTTAGATGACTGTGCGTTGGTGAAAATGGCGCTGATGAGCGCAAGTGAAAACAAAAAAAGCTTTTTCATTTTATTCAATTTAATCGTTGTTTCGTCCGCTTCTCAAGAACTGTTCCAAAGATTCTAAATCTTGAAAAAGTACTTTTCTGCCTTTGCTTCCCTCAAAAGGACCGATGATTCCAGCTGCCTCCAATTGATCTACCAATCTTCCTGCTCTGTTGAAGCCGAGCTTCAATTTTCGCTGGAGCATAGAGGCGGATCCTTGCTGTGTTTGCACTACAGTGCGGGCTGCGTCTTCAAAAAGTTCATCGCGATCGCTTTCGGCAAAATTACTCATTTCACCGTTTCCATTTTCATCGGGTACTTCGGGTAACAAAAGTGCATTGGGATATCCCTGCTGGTTGCCTATAAATTCTGTGATTTCTTCCACTTCAGGAGTGTCCACAAATCCACATTGCACGCGGATCAAATCATTTCCAGTAGAATATAATAGGTCTCCTCTACCAATCAATTGATCAGCTCCTCCCGCATCTAAGATGGTGCGAGAGTCGATTTTTGAGGTTACTCTGAAAGCAATGCGCGCTGGGAAATTGGCTTTGATAATTCCGGTTATGATATTGACGGACGGGCGTTGGGTTGCGATGATCAAATGGATGCCAATGGCGCGTGCCAATTGCGCTAAACGAGCGATGGGGGTTTCTACCTCTCTTCCGGCAGTCATGATCAAATCCGCAAACTCATCCACCACCAGTACAATGTAGGGGAGGTAGCGATGCCCTTCATTGGGATTTAACTTACGCTTGATGAATTTCTCATTGTACTCCTTGATATTTCTGCATCCCGCGCCTTTGAGCAATTCATATCGTTGATCCATCTCGATGCATAAGCTATTCAATGTCTTCACCACTTTGCTCGTATCTGTGATGATGGCTTCATCGGTGTCGGGCAATTTGGCCAGGAAGTGACGTTCGATTTTATTGAATAGGGTGAGCTCTACTTTCTTGGGATCTACCAATACAAACTTGATCTGTGAAGGGTGCTTCTTGTAAAGTAAACTCACTAAAATGGCGTTCAATCCAACTGATTTTCCCTGACCTGTGGATCCCGCCATCAGCAAGTGAGGCATCTTGGCCAAATCAACACAGAAAATCTCATTAGAAATGGTTTTGCCCAACACAACAGGCAATTCCATCTCGGCATTTTGAAATTTCTCAGAGGCAATCAAACTGCGCATAGACACTACCTCGGGCTGTGAGTTGGGTACCTCGATACCAATGGTGCCCTTGCCCGGAATAGGTGCGATGATACGGATTCCCAAAGCGGCAAGGCTCAGGGCGATGTCATCTTCCAAACTTTTGATTTTGGAAATACGCACTCCTGGGGCGGGATTGATTTCGTACAAAGTGACCGTGGGTCCAATGGTAGCTTTGATTTTTTCAATCTCAATTTTATAGTGATTGAGCGTTTGGATGATTTTGTTTTTGTTTTCCTCCAATTCCTCCTTGGTGATTTTGATTCCACCGGTGGTGTGGTTTTTCAAAAGATCAATGGAGGGTGCCTCGTAACGAGATAGGTCGAGTTTAGGGTCATAATCCCCAAAGTCGGCCAATCTTTCGTCTACTTCTGCGGCTGAGAGAATCTCCTCTTCCACTGGTCCCATGACTTCCATGCCCAAATCATTCTCCAATTGTATCATGTCCAAAGGAAGTTCACTGGTGTTTTCCTTCTCCTGTGCGGGCTCTTCTTCGGGGTGCCATTCAACAGCCGGTTCATCAAAAGGAATCACCTCTGGCTCAACAGGTGGAGTGATGAAGGTGTTGACGATAGGTTCAGTGGAAATCACCTCGAGTTCTGCTGCGGGATCTACCCATGGATCTGGGTTGACTTGTGGTGAAACAGAGATGGTGGTTTCTGTCTCAGCTGCAGTGGGGGTGGGATTTTCTTGTGGATTAATTTCCGCTTCTTCGGCCATTCGAGCGGCTCGTTCGGCCATGGCCGCTTCTCGTGCCAATCTTTTCTCTTCTTGGCGCAATTTCCAGTTGTCTAGCCAACGGTCGAGGCCGGCCCCGAAGTGAATCAGGAAAGAAACGAGCGCAGTGGCTAACAGTAGCACCGCAGTACCGATGCTCCCGAGCGCGAAGGTGAGCCATTGTGTAATCCAAATGCCATAAGCACCCACCCAACGATCATTGATGTCCAACACGATGTGCGGAAAAGGTGTTTCCTCGCGGTGATGAAATAAAAAACCAAGAATGAGAGGACTGAAGACCATCCCGTAGGTCATCCACCGAAAACTTTTGAAGAAGGGGGTGGGTGTAGCTCGTATGATCAATAAGCTGCTGAATAGGACAAGGATATATAAAAGGAAAAATGCGCCTACCCCGAAGGCTTTGTACATGAGAAGGAAAGCGCCTGTGGCCCCGATTTTTCCCATCCAATTTTCATATCGCGGTGCGTCCTCAATCTGTGTGGCAGCATCTCCCCCCAGCAATAAGCTCAAATCATTTTCACCGTTGATGATAAATGAAATACAGGCCAGCACTAGGTAAATGGTGAGTAACAAAAGCAATGTGCCCAGTATCAGCTGATTTTTTCTCCCAAAAAATCGATCTTTCCAGGATACTTTGTCACTGATAAAGGGAATTTCCTCCTCTTCGGAGGTGTTAAGTGTATTCTTCTTGGCCAAGTTCTTAAAAGTGCATTAAACCTCAAAAATACCGAGGGTTTCAGGGGGTTTGGAAATTCTTTTAGGCCTTTTTCAACAATTCAAGGTGGAAGTTTTCTATTTTTGCGGTCGTTAATCGCGGTGGCCAATAAAAAAACTTGCTGATTTAGAAAAGTTTTGTATATTTGCCATCCATTTTATTAAGGCAATGGCAAAGAAAGGAAATAGAATTCAAGTGATTATGGAATGCACTGAACACAAAGAGTCAGGCAGACCCGGTACTAGCCGTTATATCACCACCAAAAACCGTAAGAACACTCCAGATCGTTTGGAAATGAAGAAGTACAATCCGATTCTGAAGAAAATGACTGTTCATAAAGAGATTAAATAATTGAACCATGGCTAAGAAGGTAGTTGCGACATTACAGACTGGAGGTGGTAAGAACCACACGAAAGTGATTAAAATGGTGAAGTCACCCAAATCAGGTGCTTACACTTTCAAAGAAGAAATTGTACATAACGATAAAATCGCGGATTGGTTTTCAAAGGCCTAATCGGTGAAAGCTCATTTTGAAAAGGCTTTTTCGTAAGAAAAGGCCTTTTTTATTCTAAAGCCCATGAATTTTTTCAAAAAATTATTTTCCAAAGAGAAAAAAGAGAACCTCAATCAAGGGTTGGAGAAAACCCGAACGGGTTTGTTTTCCAAGCTGGCCAGAATTGTCGTTGGAAAAAGTACCATTGATGATGAAGTATTGGACAATCTTGAGGAGGTATTGATCTCTTCTGATGTGGGGGTTCCCACTACATTGAAAATCATTGCGAGTATTCAAGAGCGCGTTTCCAAGGATAAATACATGGGCACGGATGAATTGAATCGCATCTTAAGAGAAGAAATTGCCACCTTGCTCTCTTCACATGAAGGGGAAGAACAATCGGATTTGTTTATTCCGGAAGGAAAGAAGCCCTATGTGATCATGGTGGTGGGAGTGAATGGTGTAGGGAAAACCACCACAATAGGAAAGCTGGCCTATCAGTTCAATAAGCAAGGTAAGAAGGTGGTATTGGGCGCAGCGGATACTTTCCGAGCTGCGGCCATTGATCAGTTGAAAGTGTGGGGAGAAAGAGCGCAAGCGCAAGTAGTGGCCCAAAACATGGGTTCTGATCCCGCCTCTGTTGCCTTTGATACATTGCAAAGTGCAGTAGCCCAACAGGCAGATGTCGTGTTGATAGATACTGCCGGTCGATTGCATAATAAGGTGGGATTGATGAATGAATTGTCCAAAATCAAACGCGTGATGGAAAAGGTGGTAGCCGATGCTCCGCATGAGATTTTGTTGGTGTTGGATGGCTCTACCGGGCAAAATGCTTTTGAGCAGGCCAAGCAGTTTACCGCCGCCACGGATGTCAATGCACTCGCCATTACCAAGATTGACGGCACTGCCAAGGGAGGTGTGGTAATTGGAATATCAGATCAATTCAATGTTCCAGTGAAATACATCGGAGTAGGAGAGAAAGCAGACCAGCTCCAAGTTTTTAATCGATTTGAATTTGTAGATTCCTTATTTGGAGAAGCGGAAAAGTCATGAAGACCAAAACACTCAAGAAAAACAAAGTGAATGTTGTCACTTTGGGATGCGCCAAAAATGTGTTTGATAGTGAGGTGATGATGGCCCAGTTGAAGGCCAATGCTTATGACGTTTCGCATGAATCTGAAGAGCAAGATGCCTCCATTGTCATTATTAATACCTGTGGATTTATTGATAATGCCAAAGAGGAGTCGATCAATACCATATTGGCTTGGGCAAGAGAGAAAGAAAAGGGAAATGTGGATCAATTGATGGTGACCGGTTGTTTGACGGAGCGTTATCGCGATGTGATTGAAAGAGATATTCCTGAGGTAGATGCGGTATTTGGAACGCGAGAGCTTCCGCGTTTATTGAAAACTTTAAAGGCCGACTATAAGCATGAATTGGTAGGAGAGCGTTTGCTCACTACCCCGAGTCATTATGCCTATTTCAAAATTTCGGAAGGTTGTGACCGTCCTTGCTCTTTCTGTGCCATTCCATTGATGAGAGGGAAACATCTTTCCACTCCTATGGAAGATTTGGTAAAGCAAGCAAAGGGTTTGGTGAAGAATGGTGTGAAAGAGTTGATTTTGATTGCGCAAGATTTGACTTTTTACGGATTGGATATTTATAAGGAAAGAAAGTTGTCGGACTTACTCAAGCATCTTTCAGATATTGAGGGACTAGACTGGATTCGATTGCAATATGCCTATCCCAGTGGATTTCCCTTGGATGTGTTGGATGTGATGAAGGAGCGAGAGAATATTTGTAATTATTTGGATATGCCATTGCAACATGGTACAACGAAAATGTTACAGGCCATGCGCAGAGGCATTACCCGTGAAAAAACAGATGAATTGATCGCCACCATCCGTGACAGGGTGCCAAACATAGCCTTGCGCACTACATTGATCACCGGGTTTCCGGGTGAAACCAAAGATGATTTTGCGGAGTTGGTAAGTTGGGTGGAGCAAACCCGTTTTGATCGATTGGGTGTTTTCACCTATTCGCATGAAGAGAATACGCACGCGTTTTCATTGAAAGATGATGTTTCTGCAAAAGAGAAAAAACGCCGCGCTGATTTTATCATGGAGGTACAGTCAGAGATTTCATTTCAGAAGAATCAAGAAAAGGTGGGAAGGGAGTTGAAGGTATTGATTGATCGAGCGGAGGGACCATATTTCATTGGAAGAACAGAGTATGATTCACCAGAGGTGGACAATGAAGTGATCATTCATGCGCCTGATCAATATTTGCGAATAGGTGATTTTGTGAATGTGCGCGTGTCTTCTGCAGAGCAATATGATTTAATGGGGGAGTTGATATGAGTCAAAAACTGCCGGTGATGGAACGATTTTACACCATTCAAGGTGAAGGCGTTCATTCCGGTTGTCCTGCATACTTTATTCGGCTAGCGGGGTGTGATGTGGGTTGTGTGTGGTGCGATGTGAAGGATAGTTGGAATGCGGAGGAGCATCCGTTGTTGTCAGTAGAAGAATTAATTAATGATGTAGTTCATGCAGGATCGAATCGAGTGATCATCACGGGAGGTGAGCCGCTCATGCATGATTTGCAAGAATTGACGGTTGGTTTGCGCTCAAATGCGATAGCAGTGCATTTGGAAACGAGCGGCGTGCATTCATTGAGTGGTGAGTGGAATTGGATTACGTTTTCTCCTAAAAAATTCAAGCGTCCAACAGAGGAGATTTTTCAAAAGGCCCATGAAATGAAGGTGATTGTTTTTCATCCATCGGACATTGCTTGGGCGGAGGAATTGTCGAAAAAGCTCAATTCGGAATGTAGTCTTTTATTACAACCGGAATGGGAGCGAAGCGAGGAGATGCTTCCATTGATCATGAATTTCATTACCTCTAATCCCCAATGGCGTTTGAGTTTACAAACCCACAAATATATTGGGGTGCAGTAAGGATTTTTTTCGCTGGATGTTGAAAGCGATTGGATACTTTATTTTTCTATTACTTCCATGAAAATTCTAAACCCTATTGCAGGGCATGGTGAGCTGAATTCAGCATAACGACCCTTGCCATTGATTTTCATGGCTTCAGCGGTGTCTTGCCAACTACCGCCTTTGGTTTTTCCTTTTTCGATCAACATTTCGGCGACATTCCCACTCATGTTGTACAATCCGAAAGCATTGGGTTCGTATGACTTTACCGGGGCGGTGATATCGGCGTTGTCATTATTGAATCCCGCTACGCCCATTGTGTCCTCTGCAGCACGAATAAAGTTACAATGGTATCTTCCTTTTTGATCTTTGAGTGGGTCACCTTTCCAAGGATAGATAGCAGAGGGGTTTCCGCCCTGCGCCGCTTGGATCCATTCACTTTCATTGGGGAGGCGGAATAGGATTTTTTGAAACTTTCTTTTCGGGTAGGCATTGTATTGAACAGTGAGCCATTCGCAATACAGAAGCGCGCCTTCGAAGGAAACATTGACTACAGGATAATCTTGATAGGCGGGATGTGAATGATAATATTGAACAAAGGGCTCGTTATAGGTATATTCTCTGCACCATTTTAACGAGTCGATTTGAGCGATGGTTAGATTTTCTGTGGCTTCATTTTTTTTCAAGAAGTCGAGAAAAATTTTATACTCTTGATTCGTTACTTCGTTGGCAGAAGCATACAGGCCCTCATCCACTTTTTTCATTTTCTTTTGAAGGCAGGATAAGAATTTAGCGTTGTTTTGACTCCAAAGGGAAAAAGGCATTAGAAAGCAAAGTGCGATTATCAATGAATTCCTTTTAAGGTTGATGCGGTGTGGAATGCGATGAGGGAATGTGTAAAATTGAATTTGATGCATGTTACCAAATGTACCAAATTCCTATCGCATGATTCATTAGAAATCGAATTGTCCTTTTCAAGAGATATTAATGGGCTTTATTCCAGGGGAGTAAAAAAATTAAACCCTTCAGTGAAGTGTATCAAATTTTATCCATTCCAATGCGGGTGCATTTTCTATGGTGTTTTAGAGTTTATGCTGTTCATCTGGGTTGTGCTACGGATAATCATTAAGTGATTGGTCTCAATCAGTGGCTCCGCAAAGATGGACATGCCCTCCATCAATTGTTCTTGATCACATTACCTTGGGCATCTTTGAAGTTGCCGGTTATGATGATGATAAAGTCTATCAAAGCCCATATTCCGCATCCGCCCAAAGTGAGCAGTTGCGCGATACCAATGCCCGTGTGACCTGTATAAAAACGGTGAATACCGAAGACACCCAAAAACCAACAAAGCAATAAACATATAATCCATCTGTTTTGATCAATTGAGTTGCTTCCATGGGAAATCGCTTGACGAACGCCACATTTGGGGCAGATTTCGGCTTTGATGTTGATAAGCTCGCCACATTCCGAGCAATATTTTTCGTTGTCTTGTTTCATACGTTAATTATATAAGGTTGGGGGAAAAATACCCCCAACCATATTTCATAAACTAAATTAAGTCTCTTCCGTCCGCCATTTTCATACTACCGGTAACAATTTGAATGAAATCAACTAGTGCCCATATACCACATCCTCCTGCAGTGATAAGCATAAGCCACCAATTTGAATATCCCATCATTAGTCGATGAATTCCAAGCCCTCCGAGGAAAAAGCTTACTAAAATCATTGTTGATTTCGATTGTGCTGGTTGTTCTGCCATTTTGTTTAAGTTATTGATTATCTCCTACTCATATGGCTTTTCGGTTTCGCCCCGTTGATTAGAGTGGTGGCTGGACTCCACTAATCTTGTTTAATGTTTATTTACAATTTTTTAATGCAGCGGTGTATGCCTCTGAAAATTTTTTAAGATCGCTTTCAGATTTGTATTTGCCTTTTAATTCATTGGCAAGCGCTGTAGCTTCTTTCTGCAAACTGGCACTTTCTTCCAATACGGACATGTCCCCGGACATCGCCTGTTGTGCTAATTTTTGAGCGCGGCATTGTAATTCTGCTACTTTTTTCGCGTCACTCTCTACAGCGGCACTACTGCAGCTGGTAATGATAGTGGCAGTGATGAGCAAAGTTCCTAAGAACGATAATTTCTTTTTCATAATAATTTTTTAAAGTTGAGTTTTAGTAAATAATTAAGGTATACATAAATCATGATACCCGAGCGTAACAACTAACTTGCACAATCGAAAATATCATCGAAATATCTGACGCAATGCTAAGCAGAATTGAATCCACTATCAAGAATTGTTAATAATTTATTGATAATTTATGGATTTAACTTACTAGTGTTTAAGTCTGTGTCTTTTTTAATAACTTCAAAAGGAATCAATCGGCTTCGATAGGCAAGACATAGATATCGCTAATCTTACCGCTTACTGATTTTATTATTCGAGATACTCTTCTGTCGACTGCACTTGAACCGGAAATCATCTACTACACTACGTTTGGCATGCTTGGTGGTGCGGCCTGTCATGCGCTTGCGCCACAACTTGAAGGAAGAGGGCAAGGAATGGGTTCGCATGAAATCAATCAGCTCGCCTTCTGTAAGACCAAATTGTAAATGAATGGCATCGAAGGTAGTGCGGTCTTCCCAGGCCATCTGTATGATGCGATCGGTCTCTTCTGGATTAAACACTCTTTTCATTTTTTCGCTTTTTACATCCCTCACTGCAGTATAATACATGGTCCCAATCTCGTTCCCATTTTTTTCTCCAGGTAAATGATCGTTGGCAAACAATACAACTTTTTTGAGGTAAATTATTTTTCGCTACTCCTCTCATTCTTCATCAAGGTTAGGTGATTTTTTTCTATTTTTTTCCAATATCCAAAGAATCCCCTCGAGGTGCTTTTGATGTCGGGTGCCACAAAATCTCTTGGTTCAATGTGGTTGGCTGAGTAAGGAAAGAGTGGATGGTGCTGAATATATATCTTACGTCCGGAGAGCAGAGTATTCAGTTCATCCCATTCACCTGCCCATAGCTGAATGCCTTCAATGGATTGCGCCATGTTGATGATGAATGTTATTCCTTTTTCACTCATGGGCCATTTTGAAAAATGCGATGGAGGGAGGAGCAAAATTCGATTGGCCTTCAAGCTTGCATGCCAATGGGGATGGAGATGATAAGGGTGATAAATGAAAGTTGGGAGCTCGGGTTGAAAGGTGAATAGGGTAGCGCTCGGTAAGGGCGTCTTTAGTTCAATTGTTTCCCGTTCATTCATGAAGGAGGGGATTTCCAAATGCTCCAATTGCTCGTAGGGAACATCCCAAAAAGTGCCTTTTTGTGTGGTTTTGGTGTAGTGATTGATGTTGTCTTGATTGACAACGTACTTTTTGTCTCTCCCGATTCCAGCCACCCATTGCCAACTCAGCGTATTGCTGGCGTAGTCGGCATCGAGTAAATGATAATACATCCATCTAGCTCCATCCTGCCAGGATATTTTTCCATGATGCACCATCAACGCAGCGATATAGAGTCGCTGATGATTATGGATATACCCGGTTTCATACAACTGCTGCAGTGCTTGATCTATGGCATGGATGCCGGTTTGGGCATGGATAATGGCTTTGGGTAAGCTCAGTGTAGCTCCTACCATGGGAGCTAAGGTGGAGGCAATATCTGGAAGTTCAATAGCATGTTGAAAATGCTCACGCCACACCAATTGCTGGGTTAGCGTTTGAATGTCCTCCCATTTTTCAGATTGATCCAGAATGGCATTCCAAACCTCGCGGGTACTGACAACCCCACGGCTGATAAATGGCGATAACTTGGTAACTGCCCCGTCCGTGAAGTTTCGGCTTTTGGAGTATCGCTGCGGGTGAATCTCCTTGAGAGCTTGTTGTAAAAAATTACAATCGAAGGCCATATTATTTCTGGCGGAAATATCGCTCCAGGGTTTGGTAGCGGAATTCAAAAATCTGTTTCACCTTTTGGTCAACAAACAACTTACTGGCGATCCATCCCAAAGGCCCCATGCCAACATGGTAGTGCAAAATATCCGTCATCATCACCCCTCCTTCCACGGCTTCAAAATGGTGCTCGTGGTGCCAGATATTGTAAGGCCCTAAACGCTGTTCATCCACAAAGAATTGTTTTTCTTTGATGTGGGTGATTTCGGTATGCCATGACAAACTGATATTCAGCATGGGTTGAATCTTATAGCTGATCATAAGACCTTCATACATTTTATCGGGCACATCGGACAAGATTTTAAATACCAAATCAGGGGGAGTTACCTCGTTCAAATTTTTAGGAGTGGCAAAGAATTCCCATGCCTCATCCAAACTGATGGGCAATAATTGTTTTTGAATGAGTTGTTTCATGCCTTGATAACAAGGCAATGCGCAAAATGTTTACAGTCTAATTACCAAACGGCCTTGGCAATTTTGGCAGTTTCTTCGGATTTTCCCATGGTATAAAAATGCAGCACGGGCACTCCTGCCGCCTTGAGCTCTTTGCACTGTTGGATGCACCATTCTATTCCAATTTCTTTGACTTCCGTATCGCTTTTGGCTTTGAGGATATTCTCCACCAATACATCGGGTAGGTTGATGAAAAAATGTTTGGGGATACTCACCAATTGCTTTTTACTGGTGATGGGCTTGATGCCAGGAATGATGGGTACATGGATGTTGCGTTCCTTGCATTTGTTTTGAAAGTCAAAAAAAGCATTGTTATCAAAGAACATCTGAGTGACAATGTAATCAGCGCCGTTGGCAATTTTTTGCTCTAAATAAAATAGATCGGTGTTGAGATTGGGGGCTTCAAAATGTTTTTCGGGATAGCCCGCTACTCCAATACAGAAATCCGTTCTTTCTGTATTTTTCAATTCGGGATCTTGGTAGCTCCCTTCATTCATTTTTTTGATTTGGCCCACCAAATCGGCGGCATAGGCGTGCCCTCCCGGTTCTGGTCTGAAATCGGGTTGACTTTTAATGGGATCTCCACGCAGGGCGAGGACATTGTCAATGCCCAAGAAGCGGAGGTCTATCAAAGCGTCTTCTGTCTCATCGGCGGTAAAGCCACCGCAAATGATGTGCGGCACCGTATCAATCTTGTATTTGTTGCCAATGGCGGCACAAATGCCTACAGTCCCGGGGCGTTTCTTGATGATTTTTTTACGGAGCAGGCCGCCCGGTTCTTCGCGATAAACAAACTCTTCACGATGATAGGTTACATCTATAAAGGCGGGTGCAAATTCCATCAAAGTGTCC
The DNA here is from genome assembly GCA_947464415.1 of Flavobacteriales bacterium. Lineage (GTDB taxonomy): Bacteria > Bacteroidota > Bacteroidia > Flavobacteriales_D > Sanyastnellaceae > CAMCTV01. Next base: position 16,902 of record CANHWU010000015.1, on the reverse strand, counting down.
ATGGTTCGGTAGATAGAATCGATGGTAGATCCCTTTAAAGGAGGAAGAATTTCGAAGCTGAACAAGGTGTCCTTGGCTTCTGCAATGTGTTGTGTAACTTTCATAATTTTATACCATTAAATGTCCGAGCCATCGTTGAGCTTCAGCGATGGAGATGTTTTTTCTTTGCGCAAAGTCAATCAACTGATCTTCCTTGATTTTAGTAATGCCAAAATAATGTGCTTCGGGATGACTGAAGTAATATCCGCAAACAGAAGCGGTGGGCGTCATAGCAAGTGATTCCGTGAGGTGAACACCGATGGTTTCATCGGGTTGTAATATTTGCCAAATCGTATTTTTTTCCAGATGATCAGGACAGGCTGGGTAGCCTGGTGCAGGGCGAATTCCCTGGTATTGCTCTTTGATCATTTCTTCAGTACTCAATGATTCTTGGCTCGCATAACCCCAATGTTTCTTTCTGATTTGTTCATGTAAGTATTCTGCCGCCGCTTCGGCCAATCGATCCGCTAAGGCTTTAGCTAGGATTTCTTGATAGTCGTCTCCATCTTTTTGGAATGGGACAATCATCTCTTCCAATCCTATTCCTGCAGTGACCGCAAAAGTTCCCATGTAGTCCGGTGAAGCAGGATCTTCACTGCTGATAAAGTCGGCCAGCGCGTATTGATGAGGATCATTCCTCTTCTCAATTTGTTGACGAAGGGTGTGAAAGCGTAGCTTTGGGTTGTCTTTTAAAACAATATCATCTTCTTGCTTGAATACGGGGAACAATGACCATACTCCTTTAGCTTTTAGGAGATGGTTCTGTTGAATATTCGCTAACATCTTCTGCGCATCTTCAAATAATTGAGCAGCTTGCTCTCCCACTATCTCATCCTGCAATATTGCAGGGTAGGGTCCCGCCAATTGCCATGTTTGAAAGAAGGGTGTCCAATCGATATATGTTGATAATGTTGCTAAATCAAAGTCCAATGTATGTCTTCCTAATTCTTTGGGAATGTTGATTTGCGCTGCGTAGTTTGGCTTTTTTGCTCTTGCATCCGGTAGGTTGAGCAAGGGGTTTTGGTTTTGGTGCTGAGTATATTGGGCTCGTACCTTTTCATATTCTTTTTTGATTTCTGTGATAACGGGCGTTTGGTCAGTCTGAAATAATTGACTCACGGCTTGCGCAGCTGTTCCCGCATCTCTCACGTACAATACACAATGATCATAATGTGGATCGATCTTCACAGCGGTATGCACACGAGAGGTGGTAGCACCTCCAATCAATAATGGCGTGGTCATGCCTTTTTCTTGTAAAAGTTTGGCCATGTCGGACATGATTTCTAACGACGGGGTGATCAATCCGCTCAAACCGATCACATCCGCTTGGATTTCTTGGGCTTTTTCTACAATCTTCTCATTGGGCACCATTACCCCCATATCCACCACTTCATAACCATTACAGGCCAGCACTACGCCCACAATATTTTTTCCTATATCGTGTACATCTCCTTTCACAGTGGCCAATAGTATTTTTTTCTTGACTACTTTTTCTCCAGTTGTGGTATTTTGTAACAACAGCGGCTCCAAAATGGCAACGGCTTGCTTCATCACCCGGGCGCTTTTCACCACCTGTGGCAGGAACATTTTTCCACTTCCAAAATACTCCCCAATGATATTCATTCCCTTCATCAGAGGACCTTCAATGATTTCGAGGGGATGGGAATATACGGTGATGGCTTCTTGAATGTCTGTCGGGATATGGGTGCCTACCCCTTTGATCAAAGCGTCTATGAGTCTGTCTTCTAGTGGGATGGTGCTGCGGTCAATGACTTCAGTGGCTTTTTGTTGTGTGGGTTTGATTTCTTCCGCTAGCGCAAGCAATCGTTCCGTGGCATCTTCTCTTCTATTCAGTACCAAATCTTCAACATGCACGAGCAAATTGGGTTCAATGTTGTCATAAACGACCAATTGACTGGGATTAACGATTCCCATATCCATCCCGTGTTGAATGGCGTGATAAAGGAATACGCTGTGAATCGCTTCTCGCACGGTGTTGTTACCACGAAAAGAGAATGATACATTGCTCACACCTCCTGACACCAAAGCACCGGGTAAATTTTCTTTGATCCATTTTGTAGCTTGGAAGAAATGGACGGCATTGTTTCGATGCTCTTCCATTCCTGTGCCAATGGGAAAGATATTGGGATCGAAGATGATATCATTTTTTGGAAAACCCACTTTTTCTGTCAATATGCGATATGCTCGCTGACAGATTTCGATTCGCCTTTCGAGACTATCCGCTTGCCCCTGTTCATCAAAAGCCATGATGATTACAGCGGCTCCGTATTGCTGAATAAGCTTGGCTTTTTGAATAAAATCGCTTTCGCCTTCCTTTAAACTGATAGAGTTGACTACCCCCTTTCCTTGTAAACACTGAAGACCGGCCTCAATGATTTCCCATTTGGAAGAATCCACCATCACGGGAATTTTGGCAATGTCGGGCTCAGCGGCCATGAGGTTAAGAAACTTGCGCATGTTCTCAACCCCATCCAACATGGCTTCGTCCATATTGACATCGATGATTTGCGCACCGTTTTCTACCTGCTCACGTGCAATGGCGATGGCATCTTCCCAACGTTGTTCTTGAATACAACGAAGAAAAATTTTGGAACCCGTTACATTGGTCCTTTCCCCAACATTCACAAAGTTGGATTCTGAGGTGATGATCAGTGGCTCTAGGCCACTCAATATCAATTTTGCTTCCTTCTTCATGCTTTTATCGATTGAAGTTGATGAGCGAGTTGAGCAATGGCCGCGATGTGATCAGGCGTAGTACCACAACAACCTCCAAGAATTTGAACATGTTTCCCGGTCAAATAGGGCTTTACTTTTTCAGCCATTTCATTGGCGCCTTGATCATATTGACCAAGTGCATTGGGTAATCCGGCATTGGGATACGCACTGATAAAGCAGTTTGAGATACTCTCCAACTCCTTTACATAGGTAATCAATTGATCCGCACCTAGTGCGCAATTCAATCCGATGCTAAAAAGTGGAATGTGAGACAATGAAATGGCAAAGGCCGATGCGGTTTGTCCTGAAAGGGTTCTTCCTGCGGCATCTGTGATGGTGCCGCTGGCCATGAGTGCAATATCCCCATCTGGATTTTGATGGGTAATGGCGGTCTTTCCTAATCGGCTCATGCATTGCTGAGCAGCAAAAAACGCAGCTTTGGCATTGAGGGTGTCAAAAATGGTTTCAATCAAAATGGCATCCACACCCGTTTGCAGCATTGCTGTGATTTGCTCTTCGTACGCATGAACCAAATCGTCAAATGTCACTGCTCGATAACTGGGGTCTTCCACTTTCGGCGACAGACTCGCCGTTTTAGAAGTCGGTCCAACGGCCCCTGCAATGTATTTTTTTTGTTCGCTACCATGTTCATTGTAGTACCGTTCTACCGCGGCTTGCGCACATTTCACAGCCGCTACATTGACTTCTTCAATGCAATCTGTGAGGCCATAATCGTCCATTGAAATGCGTTGTGCATTGAATGTGTTGGTTTCGATGATGTCGGCTCCTGCGCAGAGGTAGGCGTAGTGAATGTCCGTAATGATATCGGGTCGGGTGATGCACAATAAGTCATTGTTTCCTTTAAGGGGAGAGGGATGATCTGGGAAACGGTCTTTTCTAAAGTCCTCTTCCGTGAGCGTGTGCCGCTGTATCATAGTGCCCATGGCACCGTCGATGATCAGGGTTCTTTTTTGAATGTCTTGATAAATTCCCATTGCAATATTTTTGGCTTATCAATGGGACGAAGAAAAACTCTTCACTCATCTTTCTCTCTTTGGGAGAGTAGGATTTGGCACCCTGCTTTACCAGGGTTGCCAAGACATCGTGGGGCCATTTCCCTCCGTCTTTCTTGATAAGTGGCGCAAATATAAGTGTGGATCGTTCCACAATCAAACTTTTCCTAAAATCATTGCGCATCCCATGATTAAAAGGCTGATGGCGATGATGTGTTTCAATGATTGAATGGTGATTTTTTCAATAAAAAATTGGCCTGCAATGGTTCCTAGGGCCGCACCGCCCATCGCCATCCATAGCCAGGTGGTGTATGGACCCTCAATCATCGTATGCCAATCTATGGTGTAAATAAGGAGCCGGGTGACATCAATGCAGCAAGCCACGATGATGCCTGTAGCGATGATTTGTTTCTTATTCATAGTGGTTCTTATAAAAAAGGCACTTCTCAGTGCTCCTTGATGCCCTGAAAGTCCCCCGAAAAATCCAGAGAGCGCTCCGCCTATCAGGAGCCACTTGGAAGTGAAGGTGGGTTTTTTGTTTTCTGGAAACCACTCGGCTATGGCGAAAAGGATCATCAATAATCCGATGAATATTTTATAAGGTAACGTGTGGAATGTACAACCAACGAGAGAGAAATCAATGGTTTGAGGTGCTATGAGGAGCCAGGAGAATAATTGACTTCCGATAAAGGCAGAGGGCATGGCAGTTGTAATAAAAGTCAATGCTATTTTCCAGTGGGTGTTTTGATAATTTAAAGTGAGTTTTATCAGGTTGTTGATTAAATGAACGATAGCGGTACCAGTAATGGCCCATTCCAACGGAAGAAAGATGGAGAGCGTGGGCAATAATAAGGTTCCTAAACCGAATCCTGAATAGTAAGTGAGCACTGCCGTTGTCATTGAAATCAGAAAAATGGAGAGTCCTTCAAACATGATCCAAATATATTCTAGGATTGCGAGGATAGTGTCAAAGAGGTCTGAGGAAAACCTTATCTTTGTTCCATGTCGCACAATAAAAAAAATAGTCTGTCTGATTTAGGTGGCTTGGTATTTTCCACTAGTGGTTCTTTGCCCAAAGAGGAAAGGGAGGAGGTGGAAGTGCCCAAAAGTGAACAAGCTTTGAGAGTATGGCTGGAGAAGAACCATCGTGGTGGCAAGATAGCGACGGTGGTAAAGGGATTTGTTGGATCTGAATCTGCACTTTCTGAATTGGGACGAACGCTTAAAACAAAGTGTGGTACAGGAGGATCCGCTAAGGAAGGTGAGATCATTATACAGGGTGATCATAGAGATAAGGTAGTGTTGATGTTATCAGAAATGGGTTTCCCAGTAAAAAAGGCAGGATCATGAATAAAGGAGAGTTTTCGATTTCGGTAAAGTGTTTGGCCAATTGCGAAGAGTTATTGGCAGAAGAGTTGAAGGAATTGGGGGTAAATAAAATCAAATTAGGAAAGCGCGTGGTTTATGGGGAGTGTTCGCAAGAGGTGATGTACGATGTCTGTTATTGCTCGCGATTGGCGCTTCGTGTGTATGTTCCTATTGCAGAGTTTTTTATTCGTAAGGTGGAGGATCTCTATAAAAAGGCAATGCAGATTGAGTGGGACAATTTGATGTTGTTGGATCAAACCTTTGCTATTGATGCCAATGTTAGGCATCATTCCATTCAACATCCGCATTTTGCGAGTTTGAAATTGAAGGACGCCATTGCCGATTATTTTAGAAATGAGTATGATAAGCGTCCCAATGTGGATGCCGAGAATCCGGATGTTTTGTTTCATCTTCACATAGATGAAGAAAAGGTGACGATCTCCTTGGACGCTGGTGGCAGGTCATTGAATCAAAGGGGGTATCGCATGGGGGCAGGGGATGCACCGTTGAACGAAGTCTTGGCCGCTGCTTTGATCAGAACTACTGGTTGGAAAGGGGAGTCCGTTTTTATTGATCCTATGTGTGGCAGTGGCACCTTGGTAATAGAGGCCGCTATGGTGGCGTCTCACACGCCGGCGCAATTTGCGCGTCCTCAATTTCAATTCATGAAATGGCCGGGATATGATGAGAATTTATGGTTGGCCATCAAGAAGAAGAGGGAAGATGCCATTGTGGAGCCCGCTTTTCCCATCTATGCCAATGATTTGAATAAAAATGCCTTGGGATGGGCCAAAAAGAATGCAGGTAAAGAGAACTTAGCTCAGCACATCCTTTTTGGAAGCAATGATTTTTTTGAAATGAATTTGGAAAATGAACGTGGAATATTGGCCATGAATCCCCCATACGGCGAGCGATTAGATCTAGATGATGCCATTGGATTTTACAAGAACATCGGAAACGCTTTCAAGTTGAATTGGAAGGGTTGGAAAACGTGGGTTTTTTCTGGTCACCTAGAAGCCATGAAGCGCTTGGGTTTGAAGCCCAGTAAGAAGTCTAAATGGATCAATGCAAAGATTGATTGTGTTTGGTATGGATATGAGATTTTTGAAGGTACATTGAAGGATTTTAAGACACCTGCTCTGCCAGACGAGGATAAGAAAAGTGATTAAAATCACCTACTTGTTTTTTAGAAGGTGTTTAATTTAGGGTCGTTATGGAAAATCGATTTCAGTCCATTTTTGATCATGTGAATGAGGGGATATTGATTGCCAATCGTTTAGGACAAATAGTGGCTATGAATCCAATGGGAAGGAGGATGTTTGGTTTTACAGGTGATGATGTTTTGCCCAAATTAGTGGAGGATCTGGTGCCAGATGCGGCAAAGAGTAAGCATCAAACTCATCGGGAAAATTATCATCAAAATCCACATTCGCGACCGATGGGGAAGAATATGATGTTGTCTGGTCTGAAACGAAATGGAGAGACTTTTCCTGTTGAGATCAGTCTCAGTACCTACGAGTCAGAGGGACAAATGTTCGTGATTGCCTTTATCATTGATGTTACGGAGAGGAGTGAGCAAGAGGAGAAGATTAAATCGGCCTACTCAGAATTGCAGTTGCTCAATAACTCTTTGGAGAAAAAAGTACGCGACAGAACAATGGTTTTGGAAGAAGCATTAGCAGATTTGAAGAGGTCCAAGGATGATTTGTATTTGGCACTCCAAAGAGAGCGTGAATTGAATGAATTGAAATCCAGATTTGTTTCCACGGCTTCTCATGAGTTCAGAACTCCGTTGAGCACGATATTATCTTCTGTGGCATTGATTGATCAATATGCGGAAAGAGGTGATATTGATAAACTTCATAAGCATATTCATCGGATCAAACATTCTGTGAGGGGATTAACCGAGATCCTTGAAGACATCTTGTCGTTATCTCGTTTAGAAGAAGGGAAGATTCAGGTGGAGTGGAATAAAATTCATCTTAAGAATAGTTTGAATGAGTGGTTGGATGAGCTTATTCCTATTTTGAAGCAGGGACAGACCTTTCAATTACATTATCACGGATCCGATGAGATACATTGTGATCCAAAGATTTTGAAGAATGTCGTCATCAATCTATTGAGCAATGCGGTGAAATTCTCTCCTGAAGACAAGAAAATTCTTATGACGGTGGAGCTAAATGGCGATGACTTTACATTGATCATTCAAGACGAGGGAATAGGTATCCCCTCATTGGAGTTGAATCACTTATTTCAACGCTTTCATAGAGCCTCTAATGCTGTGAATATTCCGGGGACTGGTCTAGGGTTGAGTATTGTTAAAAGATGCGTTGAATTGCTCGGAGGTGATATTTTTGTGGAAAGTACAATTAGCAAGGGAACTAAATTTATTATTCATTTGAAAGTGAAGGACTATGGAAAAGAAGACCACTTTAATCATTGAAGATAGCCTAGAGGTGAGAGAAAATGTGGCTGAGTTACTGGAACTAGGCGGGTACCATGTGATGACGGCATCCAATGGCAAAGAGGGTGTGGCTGTGGCTCAGCAGTACCACCCCGATTTGATTTTATGTGACATCATGATGCCGGTGTTGGATGGATACGGCGTCATACATTTGTTGGGGAAGAATATTGAAACGGCTCGTATACCATTTATTTTTTTAACCGCCAAGTCTGAGCGCACTGACATCAGAAAGGGGATGGAATTGGGTGCAGATGATTACCTTATGAAGCCGTTCAGTGATACGGAATTGCTCAGTTGTGTAGAGGCGAGGTTGAAGAAAAATAATGGTGGTGAGGGGACTATTGATCAATTGAATCATAGAATTCATCAAACGAGAAATCGTGCTTTTGATTGGATTGAAGCTCTTTCTAGTCTTCCGGGTAAATTCACCAAGACAATGGGTAAGAGAGAGGTGGTGTTCTCAGAGGGAGATACTTGTCAAAATTTGTATGTTGTATTAAAAGGCAAAGTGAAATTGTTTAAATCGCATGATTTAGGCAAAGATTTGATTTTGAGAGTCCGTGGAAAGGGAGATATATTTGCGTTCTCCTCTTTGTTTAAAGGAGATATTCATTTAGATAGTGCTGAGACATTAGAACCATCTGAATTGATGATGATTCCTAAGGTGTCGTTTTTTAATTGGTTAGAACAGCATCCGAAGATGTTGTTGGAGATGGTTCAATTATTCAGTTCTGCTTTGGAATTGGAAAGAGAAAGAGCGGTTCAATTGGCGTATTCAAGTGTGAGAAAGCGAACAGCCAATGCCTTGGTTCGGCTCAAAATGCGTTTTCATTCTGAGGGTGAGGGTAAGTTTACGATCGCCATTTCAAGAGATGATCTAGCTGCAATGGTGGGTACTGCCACCGAGTCTGTAATCAGAACATTAAGTGATTTTAAAGAAGAAGGGTTAGTGACCATTCAAGGATCCAATATCACTATCGTTAACGAAGAGAAGTTGAGGAGAATGAAAAATTAATGAGTTTGACAACAGCTCGTTTTTTGCTTTTCGAGCTTAGGACTTAAGTAGGGAATTCCTAAGTTGGATCCTCTTAATATGAATATCAGGCCTATGAGTGTCATGGCCCATCTTACTTTGTGAATATTTTTAGTTTCCAATTTCCGCCAGATTTTATTTCCTGAAATGGCAACCATTATTAGCGACGGCGAGGAGGCTATGCCAAAGAATAGCATAAACATCAATGCATCTACTATGTGGCCAGTAATGAGTGATGCTCCGATGGCACTATAGACCCATCCACAAGGTAAAGTGCCATTGATCAATCCCCAAGCAAGATGTTTGATCCATTGGGTTTGAATCCGCTGTAATTGCAATTTATTTCGAAAGGGACTCGTGATTTGAGTCAACCATTTTTGCGTTGAGGGTATCCATCCAAGAATGAATAGAGTTCCTCCCAAAAGGCTCGCTCCTTGTTGAAGAGTAAACAACCCAGAGTACTTTCCAATTTGGAAAAAGAGAAGGGTAATAAGAAGATATGTGAATATTCTACCAAGGTGATGAAGCAACATCCAAATTTTGGAAACAGATTTATCGGGGTTTCCGTGCAACATTACGAGCAATGGTCCACACATACCTACGCAATGAAAACTACCTCCAATTCCCATCAAAAATCCTGCTGAAATGATACTCCAAAAACTCATTATTGGATGTGTATTGTTTTTTCTTCAAAGTAGTTCTTACCATTCAGTTGCCAGCTCAATTGAATGCTGTATTTTCCTTTGGAAAGCGCAATCAATACTTGATTTTCTGAGGTAATAATATTCTGGTCTTTTGCACTTTCACTGATGTGATAGACATATATCATTTTTTCAACTCCTTCGGTGGAAAATGGAAATTGAATGCTGAGTTGGTGATTAATGATCTCTAAGTGAGCATGCATTTCATCAGTGTTGCTGTTTTTATTCGCATCGATGATGCCTTGATAGGCCATTTCTTTTTGATAGTAATCAGTGGTTACCAGTTCCACCTTTTCTCGGCTGGATAAATAGACCAAGGTCAGAATCATGGAAGTAAATCCAGCGTAGAGAATGGCAATTCCCCAGCCCCAGTGTATTTTTTTCATCATGGATGCGGTGCGATAAAAGTGATATTTTCAGTTCCCAATTTTTGCCCGTGAGACCAGCATTCGAGCTTCCACTTGTTTTTTTGAGTGGAGACCTCTTCAGGTTTTACTGCTAGAAAGAATTCTTCATCTTTTGTTTCTTCTGGTGAAAGTTGAACACTTTCTTTTCCTATCCAACGAATCATACCTTCATGATCTTTGAGCCTTAGTTCAATAGGAATTTCTTTGCTTGTTTTATTGATGAATTTAATGTTGTAAAGGTTGGTGATGTGTCCATCCTTATCTATCTGAAATATACTGCCCCGTGCGCGAATAACGCTCATTCCGATGTCAGAACGAGTGGCCAATAAAGTGATTTCTAATCCCACAATCAACAAAAGAATGATGGAATATCCAATCACTCTTGGCGTTACTTTCCACGGTTTTTGGGAGGAAACGCCTTCCTCAGAGTCATATCGAATAAGTCCCTTTGGCAATTGTACACTTTCCATGATGTGGTTGCATGCATCGATGCAGGCAGTGCAATTGACGCATTCCAATTGAGTTCCATTTCTAATGTCAATTCCAGTGGGACATACTCGCACACATTCAGAACAGTCAATACAATCTCCTTCTCCTTTGCGCTCTCCTTTGTGTGCCTTGTGTCGAGGCTCGCCGCGCACATGATCATAGGTAACCACAATGCTTTTTTGATCAAGTAATACACCTTGCATTCTACCGTAAGGACAAACCACCAGACAAACCTGTTCCCTAAACCATGTGTATACAAACATAAATACCCCAGTAAAAATCAACATCAGGGTAAAGCCACCGATGTGGTTTTGAAGAGGTTCATGGATTATCATCCAAAGGTGATCGGTACCAATGATGTAAGACAAAAAAGTATTTCCCACAATGAATGAGAATAGCAAGAAGAGTGTCAGTTTAATTCCCTTTTTTCTTAGTTTTTCTGCGTTCCATGGTAGTTTGTTCAAGGCTTTTTGTTGTGCGGTATCCCCCTCAATCCAATATTCTATTTTCCTAAACACCATTTCCATGAAAATGGTTTGAGGACATATCCATCCACAGAAGACTCTTCCGAAAATGACTGTAAATAATGCGATAAAAACAATAAAGGCCAACATACCGACGACAAAGATGAAAAAGTCCTGTGGCCAAAATTGTACGCTGAATAGGATGTACTTGCGTTCTAGAATATCCAACAAGAACAAGGGTTTTCCATTTATACGGATGAATGGTGTGAGAAAAAATAAGAACAGATATACATAGCTGATGTAACTGCGAAGTCTGTAAAGCCGCCCTTGCGGTTTTTTGGGATGAAAAAAAACTCGATGACCGTCTTGATCGATGTGTGATACGTGATCCCTAAATGATTCGTCCATCTTATTTCAATGCAGTCTTTAGCGTGTCGGAAATGTTTGCATTTTTTTCAGTGCTGTCGCTTAATGATGCAGGTTGGTACAACACACCTTCTGGTTCCTTGGCTCCCGGAGGATGGCTTCCTTGAAGGGAGAGAATATAGGAAGCTACTTGTGCCATTTGTGCGGCTGAAATATCGGTTTTCCAAGATTTCATACCTGTTCCTTTAACCCCGTATTTGATGGTTTTAAAAAGGTCTTTGATTTCTCCGCCGTGCTTCCAAAAGGCGTCTGTAAGGTTGGGCCCTACCACACCTTCTGCTTTGGAACCGTGACAAGAAGCGCAAAGACTTTGAAAGGTGTTGGCCCCTGCATTAATATCAGAGGGGTTGTCTAATAGTACAACCGTGTTTTCATTTACAGCATCTTTCATTTGTGATTGATATTCAGCAATCTCAATGGCTGCTTGATCCATTTGTGCTTTGTATTCTTGTTCGCTGCTTGGACCTCCTGTCATATGGAAGTAGGCCATGTAGCCAATTGCAAAAAGAATGGTAATGTAAAAACCATATACCCACCATGGTGGAAGGCTATTATCCAGTTCTTGAATACCATCGTAGTCATGATTGGTCAGGATACTCGCTTCCTGCTGAATCTCCACCGACCTATTGAACCAATTCCAAAATGGAGAGGTGCTTTTTGCTTGCTCATCGACACTTTGTTCTTCATACAGGGGATAATCTTCTACTTTTTCAGTTAATCTTCTGATCTGCTGGGCATAGTAGAGTACAACAGCCAGTTCGATTAGCACTATGAAGGCCAGTGCGTTCATGGGGGTGCTTCCAAGCCCTCGGTGAACCAATTCCCCCAATATTTTTCCATAGTCGCTCATTCCGAAGATCAGGATGATTGGCCATCCATTTTTCAGAGTATTGCTTTCTTCTTTTATTTTTCGCACTTTCTCTTTCGATATAGCCACAAATACCTTTTGAAATTGCCATATAAAAAACAGGAGAAGTACGGCGATAAAAACCAAGAAGTAGAACAAGGGCTCTTGATAGATGCTGCTCGATATTTTTTTAGAATCGCTGGCCCATACCAGGGTGGAGCTGAAAATTCCAATCAGGATAATGCTAAACTTTTTCATTGATTAATCTAATGGAAGGTGACTTTTTTCATCAATTTCTTTTTTCTTCATTCTGATGGTGGTAAAAAGAACATAAGAAAAAATAGTAGTAAATAATAACAACGATATCATGGGATATATGCTTACACCGCTAATGGATTCCAAGTAGTGAATAAATTTCATTCTATTATTTTTTAGGAGTTAGAGCGATGTCGGTACCAAGCCTTTGCAAGTAGGCAATGAGGGCGATGATTTCATGATCTTGTTGCAGTCCATCTTCGCTGAGTAGGAGATTTTTCTCATCTTTTTTAAGATCATCATATATTCCTTTAGCTTGCAGTTGTGCAAGGGAAATGCAGTTGTTTAACTCGTCATCAGTATAGGGAACACCAAGGGTTTTCATGGCTTTCATTTTTGCAGGAAGGCACTCGTAATCAATCAAATTTTCAAACATCCAGGTATATGCAGGCATAATAGATCCTGATGAAATACTACCAGGGTCCATCATGTGGTTGTAGTGCCAACTGTTCATCCTTCTCAGCTTGTCTCCTCCTTCTCTCGCCAAATCGGGGCCCGTTCTTTTGGATCCCCATTGGAAGGGATGATCATAAACAAATTCACCGGCTTTTGAGTATTCTCCGTAACGTTCAGTTTCTGATCGGAAGGGTCTGATCATTTGCGAGTGACAAGTGTAACAGCCCTCTCGGATATACAAATCTCTTCCTTCAAGTTCTAGCGGAGTATAGGGTTTGACAGCGGTAATGGTGGGAATATTTTCCTTTACCATAAAGGTGGGTATCATTTCTATCATTCCACCCAAAGCCACGAGCACCAAGGATAGTACTAACATGGTAAAGGGTTTTCTCTCTACTACTCTGTGCCAGTGTTCTTTTCCTTTGACGATTACATTTTTGATCAATTGAGGTGCCTCTGCGGCTTCTTCAGGAACGAAGTTGCCTTGCTTTGCCGTCTTCCAAAGATTCACCACCATCAGAAGGGCTCCTACTAAATATAGCAATCCTCCTACTGAACGTATGGCGTAGAATGGTCGCATAAATTTTACCGTGTCAAGGAACTGATATTGCAATTGTCCCTCTGGAGTAAATTCCTTCCACATGGAGCTTTGCATCCATCCTGCCCAATACATGGGAATGGCATATAACAAAATTCCCAAAGTCCCTATCCAAAAGTGCCATGAAGCCCATTTCTTGGAGTAAAGTGTCGTACCCCACATTTTAGGAACCAACCAATACAATACACCAAATGTCAAAAATCCATTCCATCCCAAAGCTCCAACATGCACGTGGGCAATGGTCCAATCCGTAAAATGAGAAATAGCGTTGACATTTTTTAATGAGAGCATCGGACCTTCAAAGGTGGCCATACCGTAGGCTGTAACCGCCACGACCATAAATTTCAAAACCACATCTTCCCTTACCCTGTCCCAGGCACCACGGAGTGTCAAGAGACCATTGATCATTCCGCCCCATGAGGGAGCAATGAGCATGATGGAGAATACTGTTCCGAGAGATTGCGCCCAGTCGGGTAGAGAAGTGTAGAGTAAGTGATGGGGACCGGCCCATATATAAATAAAAATCAAAGCCCAGAAATGAATAATCGAAAGGCGATACGAATAAACCGGTCGATTGGCTGCTTTCGGGATGAAGTAATACATGATGCCGAGATAAGGCGTGGTAAGGAAAAATGCCACAGCATTATGACCGTACCACCATTGCACCAATGCATCTTGTACACCGGCATACCAAGAGTAGCTCTTCATGAAACTCACGGGTAGTTCAATACTATTGACGATGTGTAGCATGGCAACGGTAACCCAGGTACCGATGAAAAACCAAATGGCTACGTACAAGTGTCTTTCCCTTCTCGTGAGGATAGTGCCAAACATATTGATTCCAAACACTACCCAAATCAAAGTGATGAGGATGTCAATGGGCCATTCCAACTCAGCGTATTCTTTCCCTGTTGTATAACCCAAAACGAGTGTGAGAGCAGCCAATACAATAATCAATTGCCATCCCCAAAAATGAATTTTAGAAAGTGTGTCATTCCACATACGTGCTTTAAGCAAACGTTGCAAAGAGTAATAAACACCCATGAAAATTCCATTGCCAACAAAAGCAAAAATGACGGCGTTGGTATGCAAAGGTCGCAATCTGCCATAGGTAGTTTCAGCGATATTGAAGTTGAGAAATGGAAAAACCAATTGTAATGCAATGATGAGTCCTACCAACATACCAACTGCTCCCCAAAGCGCAGTGGCAATAGCAAAGTGTTTGACAATGTTGTTATCATAATAGAATTTTTCAAGCTTGTTATTTTCCATCGTCGTCTTTATTAATAACTTTTTGATTGGTCGTAGTGTCATGGAGCATTCTCATGGCAGGTGTATCCACATCCTCCCATTGTCCACTTTTGGTGGATCGAATGAAGGCCCACAAAAAGAGGGTTGCTACTGGGAGGCTACATCCGATTAAAATGAAAAAGGCGCTCATGCTACTTTTTAGTTCGAAACCAAAAGTAGAGTGATGATGAATGGGCGTAATTGACCCGCATCATCGACTAGCGTGACATTCGTCAGTCAGCGGAAGGGGCTGGTGGTTTAGGCTCCGATATGTTTTTTATGTCGCCTATCCAGTGCGAGTTGTACTCTTTTACAACGGCGTTGCCATGGGCCTTCTGCCAGTTCTTTAGCAGTTTGAATGATTTCCCAACATTCAGGAATGAGATCGGGGTATTTTTTTCCGGCTAATTCAATTACGTTCAAACTAGCGTATCTAATGGCCGCAGGAGCGGAAGGGTCAAACATCCATTCTTGAGCGCGATCAAAAAGTTGTCCGAAAGACGGATGTGTTTCTGGATGCAATTGAAGCAATACTTTCAAGAGTTCTCTCAATGCTGCAGGAGAAAGGGTTCTATTGCAAATTCCCTCCATCAAATCATCCCTGAATTCAAGAGCAAATGCACAGTCACATTCTAATACCGCTTTGTAAATCACCCAAGCCGCCTTATCGGCAGATTGATCAGCGGCAGTGAAGGCAATGTCTAGGAATATTTTGAATACGGAGGGTTGCTCACTGGCTTTTTTTCCAAAAGAAAGGGCGTCTTGAACGCCCATTCTTTGTTGTAAAATATTGCTGATACTATCAATGTTTTGCATTGCCTTTGCCTTTCGGTGCGGGATGATCCTCGTCTTCGTAGTCAGTGTTCTTTACATTTTTAAGATCAAGCGGCTTACCATCTATGAGATGGGCTAGAAATTCTTCAATCTGTTCTGCACTGATGCTTTTCGCAATGATTTTCATGTTTTCATCCATCAAATACACCTTAGGTGTGGAGTTGACATCCCAAGTGGTTCTGTAATTTAAACTTTGTAACGATGTTTTTCCTTGCGAAATAAGAACCGTTGCGGCTTCATTATTCATGATTTCTTTAGTATCACTCACATTGATCCAATCTAATTTTTTCTCCTTGATGAATTTTCTCCAATCTTCATTTTCTAAATCGTTGCCCACTGCATATACCACAAATCCTTTGTCCTTCCAACGGTGGTAGACATCTAAAAGTTTAGGGACTTCTTTTTTACAATGTCCACAGCTACTTTCCCAAATTACCAGCAGCGTGTATTTCCCTCGGTTCTTATGCATCGAAACCCAATTTTTTTCAGTGCTATCAGGCAGAATAATATCTGGACCAATAGAACCGCAAAGACAGTTTCTTTTTTTATCCGCGGCATCTTTCATGTCTTTTAGGTTTTTCTCATTCATCCAAGTAGCCTTTCCGGAGTTATAATATGTGTCTACCATGTATACAAATAATTTATCCATACACATGATTTTCGAAGTCTCTGATTGATAAGTAGCTTGATGAGTGACATATTTGAATACATCGGGATTGCCATTGGTTTTATCAATCAAAAGTCTTACTTCCGTCACCATGGTATCCGGAATTTGAGGTAATACTTTGGTCAAATAATTTTCTAAAATTCTATGGAATTGTTGATCACGCACAATCCGTGGGTCTTGCAAGTCGGTATAGTCCCAATAGTGCTTTCGATAATACAGATAGGACCAAAGTTGCTTTTTGTCTTTGTCTAAATCAGCCGGTGGTTCGGGTAGGGTAATGTCCATGGACATTTTCAAATACTTGCTCAGTAAGTTGTCAGGATTTTTATTGATGATGTCCCATTGATAATCGGTAACTTCTTTATTCAATCTATCCAGGGCCTCTCTACATCCTTTTTTCTCTTCTTCTTTTTTGGTAGAGTCAGCAAGGCAGGCATCCAATGGCTGACGAGACTTGAGTCGATCATTGATAAATCGGATGAAATCAAAGAATTTTTGATTAGTATTGGATTTTACCACTTTAATTTTTGTGGGGTCTGCATCTGCGGTGCTCCAGAATTCAATATCCTCTTCGACAACGATGAACTCAAAATATTTTGGTCCTGGAAACACCATGGCGTATTTGCCACATTCGTTGAATGGTTTTCCTTTAAATTCGTAATTGCCCTTTGCGTCAATTCTTGCCGTATCGTTGTAATACAATTGTTTTCCAAAATAATTGGCAAGGTAAACCACGGTATCTTGCAGTCCTTCCACATGACCTTTGATTGTGTAGGGTGATTTGGTCTTGGTTGAAGTCGGGTTGTTATTTTTAG
>CANHWU010000014.1 GCA_947464415.1 Flavobacteriales bacterium | reverse complement strand
GTTTATGATGGATGCAGTATTGATACTGATGCTCCCTGAGCCACTATTGACAGCACTACCCGAGTGGCATTGAACACAAGTATTTTCACCCGGAGCCCCCGTTTTGCCGGCCTTCCCATCAGAACTCAAGACACCATATATAAAAAACACACTACTGCAGGTAATGAACCAAAGCGGAAAATTGATTTTTCTCATATTTTTTTAATTTTTACAATGATAATAAAAAAAGGACCTCAAGGATCCTTTTCTGATTGAATTTTTTACTATCCTTTATGTTATGCCCAAGAAGCGATGCGCTCACCCGCAAATTCTCCAGCCTCTAATTTCTCTCTCACTTTGCTAAATGATTCAATGGTATACCTTACGTCCTCCAGAGTATGAACCGTGGTTGGAATTAATCTCAATAAGATTACATCCTTGGGCACCACCGGATAAACGACAATGGAACAGAAGATTCCATACACCTCACGAAGCGCTAGCGTAACATTAGTGGCCTCTCCTAACGTACCTTTCATAAAAACTGGAGTAACCACCGAATTCGTCTTTCCAATATCAAATCCCGCTTCTTTCAACCCGTTTTGTAAAGCGCGCGCGATGTTCCACAAATTCTCTTGTAGCGCTGGCTTGGTTCTGATCATCTCAAGCCTTTTCAATGCGCCAATCACAATGGGCATGGGCAATGACTTAGCAAAAGTTTGAGAACGCATATTATAGCGCAAAAACTCAATCACGTGAGACTCGCTCGCCACAAAGGCACCGACAGTAGCCATCGCTTTCGCAAATGTTCCAAAATACACATCAATATCTTTTTGAACTCCTTGAAAATCTCCAGTACCTCTTCCCATCTCACCAATGGAACCGAATCCATGCGCATCATCAACGAGCAGGCGGAATCCATATTCTTGCTTATATGCTACTATTTCTTTCAACTTTCCTTGATCGCCGGCCATTCCAAATACACCCTCCGTGAGCACTAAGATTCCACCACCCGTTTTATCCGTTAATTTCTTGGCTAACTTGAGCATCTTCTCAAAACTCTCCATGTCGTTGTGTTGAAAGACAAAGCGACGCCCTTGATGCAACCTCACTCCATCAATCATGCAAGCATGACTTTCACTATCATAAACGATCACATCATTCCTACCCACCAATGCCTCAATTGCAGACATACAACCTTGATAGCCAAAATTCAAAAGAAAGGCATCCTCCTTTTGCATAAATGTAGCTAATTCTTGCTCCAATTGTTCATGATATTTTGTCTGTCCGCTCATCATACGAGCTCCCATAGGATAGGCCATTCCCCATTGAGCCGCCGCGTCGGCATCGGCCTTGCGAATTTCTGGGTCGTTAGCCAAACCTAAATAGTTATTCAAGCTCCAAACCAAAACTGGCTTATTTCTAAAAGTCATATGCGCGCCTAACTCACCTTCCAATTTTGGAAATGAAAAATAACCGTGTGACTCCTTTGAATGTTGACCAATGGGTCCTCTATTATGCTTTATTCGCTCGAAAATATCCATGTTATTTGAAATTTAAGCAAAGATAAATCTAAAATGAAGTCCTGATAAAACTGAAAATGGATTTATCAACAATTCAAGTTCCATCACTGCACAAAAAAGGCTGCAAAACGCAGCCCCTTTTGATAAACCAACCAAAAAAACTACCTAATCCAAATTTTCTTTGAACTGATCTTCAAACTTCCTTCTCAGCCAATCCAATGAATCCAATATCGACGTTCCTTTCTTTTTCTTTTTCTCATTTTCTTCCACGGCTACTTCTTGCTTGAGCTCTTCCTTAATATCCTCTACTATAGGAATTACCACCTCCGGCTTTTCTTCTAACTCCACTGAGGGTTCCACCACAGGATTTTGGTATGAATTAACATGCTCCTCCTTGTTTTCATAGGTCATTAGCAACCCTACCCCAGTGGACAATATCGGAGTCAATTTCGTCTCATCCTTTGAAGAGGAAACATGATAATTGGGCGAACCTATTCTGCAGTGCATACCGGTATGATACTCCACAAATTGCTTCATGTGTCTCAATTGCGCACCGCCTCCTGTCATGACAATTCCGCCAATCAAGGATTTATGTAATCCAGATGAAACGATCTCACTTTGCACATACTCCAAGATCTCCTCCATTCTAGCTTGAATAATCTGGGTTAAACGCATGGTTGATATTTCTCTTCTCGGCTGTCCCGCCAATCCTGGGATGGCAATCACAGAATTTTGCGTCACTGCCTGAGCTAAAGCATAACCATGATTGACTTTCAAGGTTTCGGCATATTTCGCTAAAATGGAGCATCCCGTGCGGATATCTTCCGTGATGATATTTCCTCCAAAAGGAATCACCGCGGTATGACGGATGATGCCATCATGAAAAATGGCGATATCTGTAGTTCCTCCTCCTATATCCACCAAAGCCACCCCTGCCTCTCTTTCCTCATCACTCAGGACGGATGCCGAACTCGCCAACGGCTCTAAGGTCAATTTGGCTACTTCCAACCCTGCCTTGCGCACACAACGGAAGATATTATTGATTTGAGAAATCTGTCCCGTGATGACATGGTAATTGGCCTTCATCCTAATACCTGCCATTCCAATGGGATCCTTTACACCCGTCTCTTGATCCACCACAAAATCCTGCGGCAATGCGTGGATAATATCCTCACCTGGCGCCACCGGAATACGCTTGATATCTTGGGTCATAATATCAATATCCAATTGAGAAATCTCATCCTCAGCATTGCTCCGAGTTCTAGTTGCTTGATGCTGGGTGCTCCTGATGTGTTGTCCAGCAATCCCCACATTGACAATTTTGATATCCACATTGCTTTTCTCTGAAGCCAAAGCCACTGCTTTCTTGATGGAATTTACGGTATCCAAAATATTCACCACCACGCCACGCTGAACCCCCACACTCTCAGATTTTCCAATACCTAAAATCTCTAATTTACCATGCTCGTCATACTTGCCTACGATGCAAGCAATTTTGGTGGTTCCAATGTCTAAACCGACGATGATTTCATTCTTCATAAGGTAATATTTTTTTTGATTCCAACGATTTGATTGATAAAACGAGTATCCAAAGTATCATAGCTATCCAAATCTACATGAGGCATGGCTTTGCTATAAAAGACAAAAAGATTCTCCATCTTTTTCTTGAAAAATTTTGGATTCTCGAAACGAATAATATTTCTACCCACTCTGGGAATCATCACCCAAGCATACTTGGCATTCCAATAAAAATGATCCACCTGGGCATTCCAAGTATCATTCTCCGCAATCACCTGAGAAAATTCTAAAATTTCCTTTTGCTGTTCACTTGCTTTACCATCTTCAGTAATACTCTGGGTCAACATTGGAGCGCGAAAAGCTCCAACAAAAAAGGGAACATCCGCTGAAAAACCATCCTTCAATGGCATCACAAATCCACTTTCATCGATATATGAGGAAGTTCCTGCCGAATCCAATACCCGCGCAATCGGTTTTCTGGTTTTGATATATATCTTACATCTTCCATCCAATTTCTGATATACTTGTGCTTGCTGAATATACGGATTGATCAATAAATTTCTTCGCAAATTGGGAATATCTATTTGTTCCGCAGTTTTCCCGAGCACTCCCTTATTGGCTGAATTGCAAATTTGCATCACCTCTTCTTCTGTCATCAAACCCTTGCCCTCTTCCGATCCTTCAATCATCACCTCCATCTTCCAGCATTTCAATTGACTCTGATGGCCACTAGAGAAGGCCAAGAGCGTTATTGTGGTGGCTATAAAGAACAAGTAAGTGAGGACTATGCCCAACTTCTTCCAAGAGAACTTGCTGCTATGGTTATGCTCTGCACTCATTTATTCTTTTGGTCAAGGGAACTACCAACTGGTCAATATCTCCTGCGCCGAGGAAAATCACCACTTGCCAATCCACACCAATTTCAATTTCCAATAATTCACTTTTATTCAATAGCTTTTTGGACGGATTTGAAATTTTATCAAGTAGCCATTGTGAATCAATTCCTTCGATAGGTAACTCTCGGGCTGGGTAAATGGGAAGTAAAATCACCTCATCCAACTGCGATAATGCATGGGCAAATCCTTCGCCAAAATCACGGGTTCTGCTGAAAAGATGTGGCTGAAAAATACCTATCACATTTTTCCCAGGATAAAGCTCTCTTACCGATTGTACGGCCGCCTGAATTTCGGTAGGATGATGAGCATAGTCATCAATAACAACAACCTCATCATTACTTAACACCCGATCAAACCTTCTCCGCACTCCTTTGAAACTGGCCATGGCTTGACACAAGGATTCCGGATTTACACCACACTGCAAGGCCAAGGTAATGGCCGCAATAGCATTCTCCACATTATGAATACCCGGCAATCCACATACAATTTCCCGGATGATGACTCCTTCACTGACATAATCAAAAACATATGTACCATTCTGCACATGCACATTCTCCGCATAGGCCGATGCATTTTGTAACGCATAGGTTGTAACTTTCACCTCGCTATTCAAATTTTTCCAATCCAAAGGAATTCCTTCCTTGGCTATTAACACACCGCCCGATTGTATTTTTTGCGCAAACTGCTGAAATCCCTGATAAAAAGACTCCTCCGTCCCGTAGATATCTAAATGATCAGGATCTACCGCTGTGATGGCCGCCATTTTGGGACTTAAGGTCAAAAAACTTCTGTCAAATTCATCGGCCTCCACCACCACCCAATCGCTATCCGCCATCACACAATTGGATTGAAAATTATTGGCAATCCCCCCTAAAAAAGCGTTCACGGGAAACCCACCCTCTGTCAGTAAATGGGTGAGCAATGAAGACGTTGTTGTCTTTCCGTGCGTGCCTGCTATCGCGATGGTGTTATAACGACGGGTAATGGCCCCGAGCAACTCACTGCGCTTGAACATTTCCATTTCATTGCGTAAAAACCACTGATAGATTTGATTATCCTTTGGTATCGCAGGTGTATAACACACCCAAATATCTTCTCGACTGCTCTGCGTAATCAAAGAAGGTAAATGGTGCAATTGATCGTCGTACACAATCTCCATTCCTTCCATCTCTAATTCATGTGTCAAGGCCGTAGGTGTTTTATCATACCCCAGTACATGATGACCCTTGGTATGGAAAAAACGAGCCAACGCAGACATACCAATCCCGCCAATTCCTAAAAAATAAAAGATGGTATGAGAATGAATCGGCTTCATCATTTTATGTCATTATACATGATGGATACGATTTCATCCGCCGCATGAGGTCTAGCCCAAAGTTGTAATTTTTCACAACGCTTTTGATTGTCACTGCCCGATGATAACAATTCATCTACTGTTTCTTCCCACTTGCTTTCCAGCTCGCTTTCCTTGATCAAAAGCGCTGCACCATCATTCACCAAAGCCATCGCATTGTGCGTTTGATGATCTTCCGAAACATAGGGGGATGGCACAAATGCCGTAGGCTTACCGATCAAAGACAACTCGGAAATCGACATCGCTCCTGCTCTGCTGATAATAGCATCCGCGGCGGCATAGGCCTGATGCATCTCGGTAATAAAGGCGCCTATCCACAAACCCTCACGACTCCCCCACTTCGGCTGAGGAGAATAATTCTTCCCTGTCTGCCAAATGACTTGATAACCTTTCCCCAGCAATGTCTCCAAATGCAATTCCATCACATGGTTCATGGCCCTTGCTCCCAGACTACCTCCCACCATTAACAAGGTGGGCTTTCCCTCTTGCAATCCAAAATGGGATAGCGCATCGGATTTTGAAAACCGGTCTTGGCTCCATTCAAAACGAATAGGATTGCCGGTAATGATAATTTTTTGTGAAGGAAAAAATCGATGCATATTAGGATAAGCCACAAAAATCTTGGTTGCTTTTTTAGACAAGAATTTATTGGTGAGCCCTGCAAACGAATTTTGCTCTTGTAAAAAGGTGGGTATTCCCCTGCGGCTCGCCATCCACAACAACGGACCGCTCGCATATCCTCCCACTCCTACTACTGCATCCGGTTGAAATTCTTTCACCACCTGTCTTGCCTTCCATAAACTCTTGATGACTTTGATAGGCAACAAAAAATTTCTCCAATCTAATTTTCTTTGAATTCCCGCAATGGGTAATCCAATGATCGTATATCCCGCCTGAGGCACCTTCTCCATCTCCATTCTTCCTTCAGCACCAACAAATAATATTTGAGCCTGAGCATCTTGCCGTTCAATGGCCTTAGCAAGGGCAATGGCCGGATAGATATGTCCACCCGTACCTCCACCAGATATGATCCAACGCTTTGCCGTCATACTCCCTTAGGATGATCCGCTAATTCTATGGCATTTTCTTCTACAAAATGATCCTCGTCTACATCGCCTTTACCTCGGCTCACACTGATAATAATGGCAATGGACAGACAAGTAAAAATGGTGGAAGTTCCTCCCAAACTAATGAGCGGCAGTGGCTGTCCCGTGGTGGGCATCAAACTGACACTCACCGCCATGTTGATCAAGGCTTGCACCACGATCAAAGTTCCCAAACCAAATGCTACCAATTGTCCAAATCGAGAAGGACAATTCAATGCAGCTCTGATCGAACGGAAATAAAAGGTAATATATAACAACACCAATCCTCCGCCTCCCAAAATCAAACCCCATTCTTCAATGATAAAAGCATATATCATATCCGAATATGGATGGGGCATGAAATTTCTTGAAGATCCCGTTCCGGGACCTTTGGGAATTACTCCCCCTGAGTAAATAGCATATTTAGCCAAATCGGATTGATAATTTCCTTCCGATTGATCTTCCATTTTATTAAAAATACGATTTTTCCATGTTTCATAACGATCAAAAACTCCTTTTGGACCAAACTCACCAATGGCAATCACCATCCCCAACAATACCACCACAATACCCACCATCAAGGCCAGGTATTTGAATGGATAACCTCCCACTACTAACACCGCAAATGACACCAAGCCTAACATCGCACACGTTGAGAAATTGGCAGGAAAAATCAATCCACATACCAATCCAATGGGACCTACAATGGGAATAAAACCCCTCTTAAAATCGCCCAATTCATCCCGTCTCAACGTCAACATCCGCGCGATGTACACCAACAATACCACCTTGGCTAAATCACTCGTTTGGAATGACAAACCCAAACCAGGAATCTTCAACCAACGATCTGCGTTATTGATATTGGCTCCATACAATAGCGTTACGGCTAATAAAATGATGCTGATCCAAATGAACAATTGCGAGAACCGGGAGAAATAACGAAAGTCAAATCGATGCACCAAGAGCATCACTCCCAAACCTGCAATGATCATAGAGATATGACGAGTGAGCACAGAAAATGCTCCCTCGGCGGTCTTGCCCAGTGTCGAACCCGCGCTGTACACCGCCAATATGGAAATGCCGCATAATAAAAACGCGACCATCCATATTACCTTATCTCCTTTTAGATATTGAAACAAAATAAATAGTTTACAAGCTTCTTACCGCCTTTTTAAACTGACGACCACGATCTTCATAGTTCTCAAACAAATCAAAGCTGGCGCAAGCAGGAGAAAGCAAAACGGTATCCCCTTCTTTTGACAATTCATACGCCACGCGCACGGTGTGCTCCGCAGAGGTAGAGTCGATGATGGTATCCACTACTTTTTCAAATGCTTTTCTGATTTTGGCGCTATCCTTTGTAAGACATACGATGGCTTTTACTCTTTTGGAAACCAGTGGTAACAACTCATTGTAATCATTGCCCTTATCCTGTCCACCTGCTACCCAAACGATAGGCGTATTGATGCTCTCCAACGCATACCAAGCTGAATTCACATTAGTGGCCTTGCTGTCATTGATGAAGGTTACTCCATTCACTTTGGAAACAAATTCCAAACGATGTTCTACATTTTCAAAATTCTCTAAACTCTCACGCACTACTTCTTTTCTCAAATCCAAAAGACGTGCGGCCACTCCTGCAGCCATGCTGTTGTTCAAATTGTGCTTTCCTTTTAAAGCAAGTGTTGTCATTTTCATAATGAAAGGGTTTTTATTGATGTTGATATTGATGTTTTCTGATTGTAAAAAAGCGCCTTCTATTTCCTTCCCTACGGGGATATCCTCGAGGGTAAAAGGAATCTTAGTTGCGCTGATAGCATGCGCAGCCATGTACTTCAAAGTCTCTGGATCCTGTGCGTTATAAACGAAGTATTCTGCTGATGTTTGATTTTGTACTACCCTGAACTTGGATGCCACATAATTTTCCATTTGATAATTATATCTATCCAAATGATCTGGCGTAATGTTGGTAAGAATCGCGATGTCTGCCTTGAAATCAAACATTCCGTCTAGTTGAAAACTGCTCAACTCGATGACAAACCAATCGGGCTGAGCTCCAATCAATTGTCTGGCAAAACTTTTGCCCACATTGCCCGCCAAACCCACCTTTACGCCCGCATTCAATAAGATATGATGGGTCAAAAGGGTAGTAGTGGTTTTACCATTAGAACCCGTAATGCAGATTGTTTTGGCGGAGAGGTATGGAAATCCAAATTCCAATTCAGAGATCACCGGTATTTGGTTGTTCTTTAATGCAACCACCAAAGGAGCGGTATCTGGGATACCTGGACTTTTGACGACCACGTCTGCATTTAAAATTTTTTCTTCGGTATGTCCTCCTTCTTCAAATGCTATCTGATGGGCATTCAATTCATCACGATACACCTCTTTCAATGGTCCTCTATCAGAAAGAAAAACATCATAGCCATGATGTTGCGCCAATAAGGCGGTACCTGTACCACTCTCTCCACCTCCTAATATGACCAATCTCTTTTGCATCAACGGGTCTTTAATGTGATAATGGTGACTACTGCTAATAATATCCCAACAATCCAGAAGCGAGATACAATCTTGGCTTCATGCATTCCTTTCTTTTGAAAATGATGATGCAGCGGAGACATCAAGAAAATTCTTCTTCCTTCACCATACTTCTTCTTGGTGTATTTGAAGTAAGAAACCTGCATGATTACCGACAGATTTTCAATCAAGAAAATACCGCACAACACGGGAATCAATAATTCCTTTCTGATGGCAATAGAAAAAGTAGCAATGATTCCACCCAATGCTAAACTTCCGGTATCGCCCATGAAAACTTGGGCTGGGTAAGAGTTGTACCACAAGAAACCAATGCAAGACCCTACAAATGCGGCAATGAAAATGGTGAGCTCTCCACTGCGAGGGATGTACATGATATTGAGGTAATCTGCAAAAATGTAATTACCCGAGACATAGGCCAAGATGGCCAGCGTCACACCAATGATGGCACTCGAACCCGCTGCTAAACCATCAATTCCATCTGTAATATTGGCCCCATTGGACACCGCAGTGACGATGATGATCACTACCAATGAAAACACCAACCACAAACTCCAAGTGTTTCGCCATGCCGCTGGTAGTAACCAACTATAATCAAACTCGTTGTCCTTGATAAACGGAATGGTGGTCTTGATGTTTTTATTCTCCTCCCAAGAAGCATCGGTGCTTGAATGACCCGTTTGCTCTACCATCTCCGAGGTGGTAGTTTGATGATCCATTCTTTCCTTAATGGTAACACTTGGATTCCAATACAACATCGAAGCAACTATCAATCCGGCTCCAATCTGACCAATGATCTTGAACTTTCCCGCCAATCCTTCCTTGTCCTTCTTGAATACCTTGATGTAATCATCCAAAAATCCAATCAATCCCAACCATACAGTAGCAATCAATAAAGTCTGTATGTAGATATTGGTGAGATCCGCAAATAATAAAGTCGGCAAAATGATCGACAATAAGATGATCAATCCCCCCATGGTAGGAGTGCCAGACTTTTGCATTTGACCATCTAATCCCAAATCTCTGATAGTCTCCCCTACCTGTTTCCTGCGCAACCAAGCAATAAGATTCTTTCCAAAAATCATGGAGATGGTGAGCGATAAAATGATCGCTGCAGCGGCGCGAAAACTGAGATATTGAAACAATCCAGCTCCCCAGAAATCATAGTACTTATCGAGGTATTTGAACAAATGATAAATCATGCATTGAGGGATTTAAAAATTTCTGAAACCAACTGAAAATCATCAAAGGGATGTTTTACACCCTGTATCTCCTGATATTTCTCGTGACCTTTTCCAGCAATTAAAATAATATCTCCAGGTTGTAATAAAGAACAAGCTACATGTATGGCTTCTTTGCGATCGGTTACCACTAATACTTTCTTCCTATCCACAGGATCCAAACCATTGACGATCTCGTCGATAATGGATTTAGGATCTTCAGATCTTGGATTATCACTGGTAACAATCACCTTCGTCGCCTTATCGCAACTTACTTTTCCCATGATCGGGCGCTTGGTTTTATCCCGATCGCCGCCACAGCCCATCACACAAATCAACTCTTCATTACCACTTCTGATGGCATTGATGGTATCCAATACATTGCTCAAAGCGTCAGGTGTATGAGCATAATCCACGATGGCAATGGCGCCATTATTCGCTCGCAAATGTTGGAATCTCCCTTCCGGAGCTTTGATAGTGCTCAACGAGGTTAACACTGATAATTTATCCCAACCTAATTGTACCGCTGCACCATATACCGCTAGAATATTATAGGCATTGAACTCACCAATGAGCTGAGCATACAGATCGTGATGATCAATATGTATCGACAACCCGGTTAAGGTATTCTCTACCACCTTGGCCCGATAGTTGGCCATCGATTGCAGGGCATAAGTGAAAGTTTTTCCCTTGCAATTCTGCAACATCACCTCCGCATGTCTATCATCGGCATTGACCAATGCGAAGGCGCTGCCAGATAAATGATCAAACAACAATTTCTTGGCTTTGATATACTCGTTGAATGAGCCATGATAATCCAAATGATCATGGGTAATATTGGTAAACAACGCGCCTGTAAAGTGTAAACCTGCGGTTCTCTTCTGATGCAAAGCATGAGAAGACACCTCCATGAAACAATATTCACAACCCTCTTCCACCATTTTGGCAAGTAACTTCTGTAGCTCAACAGCATTGGGAGTAGTGTGAGTAGAGGGCAAAACTTGTTGATGGATTCTATTGACCACAGTGGACAACAACCCCACTCGTTTATCTAAAGATTTCGCTAGTTCATATAACAGAGTAGCCACCGTTGTTTTTCCATTCGTCCCTGTGACACCTACCACTTTTATCTTTTCAGATGGATTGTCATAAAAGTTAGCTGCTAAAATGCCCAAAGCTTCTGATGCATCTTGTACTTTAACATACGTAACATCAGCCACTAAAGACTCTGGAAAATGTTGGCATAAAATACAATTCGCTCCTTTTTCAATCGCCGCCCCTATGCATTGATGACCATCTACTGCGTAACCCACAATGGCGGCAAACAAACTCATGGGCTTGATCTCTCTCGAATCCATAGTAATATGCTCCACGGCAATATGTGTAGAACCTATCACCTCCTCCATTCGTACCTTATACAATATGTCCTTCAATAACTTCATTGCAAAACGATTTGTATTTGATTTCCTTTCTTGATGGTCGTTCCTGGCGTTAAACTTTGGGACACTACATGTCCGTGACCTTGAATTTTTACCTTGGCACCAGCTTGCTCTAGTGCCATTGCAGCATCACGCATACCCATTCCCATCACATTAGGCACCACGCCTTGTCTCACATTCATCGGTGCCAAGGCCAGAACATCATTCTCATAAGTAGGATAATACCACTCAGAACCATTGTCAAAGGTGTTCAATGGAAGATTCATTACTTGTGAAAGCAAGCGACCATCCTTTCCTCTTCCCGGACGAAATGTGGGAATGAATGGACGATCTGATTTCACCAAATTGTTTCCATGGATATCCAAATTAGTTGCATAAATTTTTGCAGCCAACTCTTTGAATACAGGTGCGGCAACCTTCGAAGCATAATAGACTCCACGAGGATCCTCTATTACCACTATACAACTGTACTTGGGCTTATCCGCAGGGAAATAGCCGACAAAAGATGCTCTGTAATGATTTTGTAAATAATTACCATTCCTCCAAAGTCTGCATGTACCCGTTTTTCCTGCCACTTTGAAAGGAGAGTTTTTAAAGGCCTCTGCCGCTGTTCCTCCCGGCTCACCCACTCCTTCCATCATTTTCTTGCATTGCTCCAATACC
This sequence comes from Flavobacteriales bacterium, assembly GCA_947464415.1. Lineage (GTDB taxonomy): Bacteria > Bacteroidota > Bacteroidia > Flavobacteriales_D > Sanyastnellaceae > CAMCTV01. The sequence goes on along the minus strand of CANHWU010000014.1, from coordinate 17,014 downwards.
TCTGATCTACAAATGTTGTTTCTTAGTACAATCTTCTCTTTCTTTTCGATTACCCCGTTGGGCTTTCGTACTTCCTGAACAAATAATGGACGAATCAAATTTCCATTGTTCGCCACAGCATTATAGAATGCCAATACCTGCAGTGGAGTCATTGAAACTTCATAGCCAATAGACATTTGAGTTAAAGTATTGGCACTCCATTTTTCATTCTTCACAGAATTATAAAGCATTGGCATGGCCTCTCCGGGAATATCTACTCCCAATCTGCTGCCTAAACCAAATGATTGCAACATATCTAAAAACGCCTGAGGTTTATTCGCAAAAGATTTTCTCACAGCTAACGCGGTACCCACATTAGATGACTTTTCAAATACTTGTTCAATACTGATACTTCCATAGCCTCCTTCATGGCTATCATGCAATACAAACCCATTGAAATTGCGTTCTCCATTTCCAGTATTCACCGTATCCTTACTGTCGATAGTTCCTTCCTGAAAGGCTGCCATAAGACTAGCCAACTTCATTGTAGAACCTGGCTCACATAATTGACCTACCGCGTAATTAAAATTCTCCGCATAGGAACTGTCCTTGGTTCTGCTCAAATTGGCAATCGCCCTAACATACCCCGTTTCCACCTCCATCAAAATGGCACAACCCCACTCGCCATGCAATGAATCCATTTGCTTGCGCAATGCATGTTCAGCTACATCCTGCAAATGGACATCAATGGTAGATACAATATCAAAACCCGGAATAGGCTCTTCAATGAAAGCGTCCGTCATGGGTTTCCACACATTGCCGGGGATCAGTTCTTGCAACTGCTTACCTGGTCGACCGGCCAAGATAGAGTCATACGACAACTCCAATCCAACCTTATCAGAAGCCCGCTCCAAACCAATCGTTCTGGAAGCCAAACTTCCATATGGCTTAACCCGCTTCTTAGTTTCCTTTATTAAAAACCCGGTTTTATTCGCACCCTTTTTTACCCAAGTGTTTTTCTTAAACCGATTGACCTGTTCAAAAGTAAGATGACGTGCCATCAGCTCATAACGCGCACCCTTCTTCATGGCGGCCTTCATCAATCGTTTGTAATCAGCCTTCGATTTTCCCGTCTCAAAAGTTTCGAAAATCAAACAAAGCGAATCTAAATGCGATTCAAAAGCTTCGAGATCGGCTACCGTTTGAGCATCCCATCGAATTTCATATTCTGAAACGGTGGTCGCTAATAAGCTCCCATCTGACGACCAAATCTGTCCACGCGTTGATTCAATATCCCGAACCTTACTGGTAAAAGACAATGCTAAATCAATGGCATTCTGATCAGGCTGCATCTGCAACATAGCGGCCTTTCCAAAAATGGAAATACCCACCAACACCATCCCTACAAAAATGATGTACACCCACATGGATTTTATTTTTACCATTGGAGTATTCATGGGTGTGAGAGTGTATCCGTTGATTCTAAGATGACGGGTGGAGAAGAAAGTTCCTTCAATCCCATTTTGGCAATATCCTGGGCTACTTGACTTTGACGCTTCTTGATCTCCAAAGCGCTCATAGACTCATTGTAGATGGTTCTTTGCTCATTCAACTCTTTGTTATTGCGTTGAATCTGCTTTTGATAATCCTCAAATTTGTATTGCAAGGCAATATCTAAAATCAATAAAAGACCTATAAAACCTATCAATCCCAAATGCTTTTGAACAAAATTTCCTGTCAATAAATCCCCTCCAAAAACAGTGGCCAAAAAACCCTTTTTCACTTTGGGCTTAGCACTTTCGGGAGTTGCCTCTTGGGGAATATTTTCAAAAATTTCACTCATGCTCTTCGCTCTGCTACACGTAATTTGGCACTTCTTGATCTTGTATTCTGAGACAACTCCTCTTCCTTAGGAAGAATTGGCTTGGCATTCAAAGGCTGAAAAGGGCGAATGATATTCCCAAAGAAATCTTTCTCCATCTTATCCTCTACATTACCTGATCGAAAAAAGGATTTGACCATTCTATCTTCCAAAGAGTGATAAGAAATAATGGCCACTCGACCATTCACTTCCATCAGCGAGGGCAGTTGATTGAGCAATGACTCCAACACCTCCATTTCCTTATTCACTTCAATGCGAATAGACTGAAACACCTTAGCTAAGAATTGATGGTGATTTTTCCAATCTTCCTCGCCGATCAAAGCGGTGATCAGCTGCTGTGTCGAGGAAATGGGGCGCGACTCCACAATGTGTCGCGCCGCCACATGGGGCTTTTCCACTTCTCCGAACAACCTAAACAAACGAGTTAATGCTTCTGATGAATATTCATTGACCACTTCGTGCGCTGTCAAAGCAGATTGGTGATTCATGCGCATATCCAATGGACCCTCCATGCGAATAGAAAAACCCCTTTCTGCTGTATCAAATTGATGACTGCTCACCCCGAGGTCGGCCAACAAACCATTGACTTTTTTAACACCGTGGATGCTCAACCAATTTTTTGCATCCGCAAAATTTTCTTTGATCAAGGTGAATCGATCATCCACCGGTGCATTCTTCCATGCATCCCGATCTTGATCAAAGGCGAATAATTTTCCTGTCGTTAACTTTTCTAGAATAGCCCTGCTATGACCGGCCGCCCCCATTGTAACATCTACATAAATCCCCTCCGGTGATATTTGAAGGGCTTCTATACTTTCCCGGAGCAAAACAGCGCGGTGATAATCCAGTGGGGTGATGTTTTGCTCCATCATGGCATCAGGTATTAGGATTGCGCTCGATATCTTTTCTTACATCTTCTGCCAAGGATCCAAAGTCAAAATCTTCATCGATAATGACATCCTGGTGATTAGAAGCGCTCCAGAGCTCCATCTTTTCACCTAAACCGGTGATTACACACTCGTTATTTTCATCTATTTCTATTTCCGCATATTCTAATAATGCCGCAGGAATCAACATCCTACCATTGCTATCAAGCTCCACCAAGGTGGCACCTTTCATGAATTTCCTTTGAAAAAGCTGATGCTTTTGATTGTATCGACTCACTCTACTCATCTCCTCATTCACCTTATCCCACTCTGGTTTAGGGTAAATCACCAAACACTTCGAGAAAATATCTCGGTTGATCACCAAACCATGATGAATATGATGCTCCAACTGCTTGCGCAGGCGACCTGGAAAGAGCAGACGCCCTTTGGTATCCAGTTTACAATGATGTTCGCCTAACAGATTGAGCATATGGGGTAATGATTCTGGACAAAAATAATTCAAAATTCCCACTTTTTACCACTGACAATCAATTTTTCAGCTTTTTTGATAATTTTACTCCCACACATTTTTCTCAACGCATTGATCAGATGTTTGATTTTACTAGAGTTTTAGGGGTTTTTTAAACAAATAATAGCGAGTGGGAAAAAGTGGGAATGTTAACAAGTTTGGGTGAATAAGTTTGAAAAAGAACCCTGATCGCCCTACTTCCTACCCGAACGAAGCAATAAAAAAGGTCCTGAGCTGATCCTTATGGCAATACCTTATCCGTGCAAAGGCCGTTTCTTGATCACACCACCCTTGGTGTCTTTGATGGGATGTTGAATTATAAAGGCATTGGGATCGATAGCTTCAATCTCACTAATCATATTAGAAACCTCCAAACGGGTAATGGCGCAAAAAACAATGCGCTTATTTTCATGAGACGGAGATACATCCCTGAATCCAAACTCTCCCTTGTAAACGGTCATTCCACCACGCAACTTCTGGCGAATCATTTTTTCCACCTCAAGAGAGTGATGCGAAATGATCGTCAGACCGATATATTCCTCCCACCCATTGATGATAAAATCCACCGTTTTAGATGCGGCAAAATAAGTAAGGATAGAATACATCGCGCGCTCTACATCCAGCATCAGTGCAGCAACGCAGAATAATAGTACATTAAAAATAGTAATAAAATCCCCCACCGTAAGAGTAGATTTTCTACTCACGCTCACCGCCATCACTTCCGTTCCATCGATCACCCCTCCCCCCCGCATGGCAAAACCTATTCCCCCTCCTAAAAATACTCCGCCAAAAACTGCGATGAGTAGCTTATCTTCTGTGATAGTGGGAATTTCAATAAAATGAACCATGAGTGCCAATATCAATATAGACATTCCACTTTTCAACGCAAAGACACTACTGATCTGCTTGAAGCCCAATACTACAAACGGAATATTTAAAATGATAATCAACCATGAAACATCCCATCCGAATTTCGCTTGTAATATCAACGAAATACCCGTTACTCCCCCGTCCAAAAATTGATTCGGCAATAAAAATGCTTTCAGTCCTATACTCGCCAGCGTTACCGCCAATAAAAGCATCGCCGCTTGCTTCAACTGATAAAAAAAAGAACTTTCTTTGTGCATTTTTTTCATTTTACAAATTTGAAAATGAAATCAATTTCTCTTTATCTCCTTCCAACTTGTTGTTAGACTTAGATTGTTAACACCTGACGGCATACACTCTTTTCAACTGAAGAAAAATAGGTATTTTCGCTGTTGAAAGAAATGGAAGAAATGGAAGAATATTTAAAAACAGAGGGCGAGTTTCAGTTTATCGACAAAGGCGAGGGTCCTCCACTTATTCTTTTGCATGGGCTATTTGGAGCCCTTAGTAATTTTAAGGAAGTGCTCGATGAATTTTCTCAAACACATCGCGTCATGATTCCCATGCTTCCACTCTACTCCATGCCGCTCATCACCACGGGTGTGAAATCGCTAGCGGAATACCTTCATCGCTTCATCCAACATCAAGGCATTCAAAAAACATTGTTGTTGGGCAATAGTCTTGGCGGTCACGTGGCCCTGGTATACACGAAAATGCATTTGGAAAAAGTAAGTGGACTGATATTGACTGCCAGCAGCGGATTGTATGAAAATGCTTTTGGATCTTCATTTCCAAGAAGAGAGGACAAGGAGTTTATCCGTCAAAAAGTAGCGGTCACTTTCTATGATCCTAAGCACGCAACCGATGATTTGGTGAATGAGTGTTTTGAAGTTGTAAATGATCGCAACAGGGTATTGAGAATATTGGCCTTGGCCAAAAGCGCCATCCGTCACAATATGGCCAATGACTTGCAACACATGCAAACTCCCGCTTGTTTGATCTGGGGGAAAAATGACACCATCACTCCCCCTGAAGTGGCGGAAGAATTTTTAACTCTTCTTCCGCAAGCATCCCTTTTTTGGATTGATCAATGCGGTCATGCGCCTATGATGGAGCATCCTGAAACTTTCAATTCACTATTGAGAAACTGGCTTACACAAAAGTCTTTGTAGCATGCATATCCTGGACGCTGTTTTTTTAATGTCCAATACGAAAGTAGAAGGCTGTCCTGATCCGATTTTTAAGGAAGTGGCTTTCATTGGCAGATCCAATGTCGGCAAAAGCAGTCTGATCAATATGCTAGTCAATAAAAAAGGACTGGCTAAAACCTCCTCCACTCCCGGTAAAACCCAAACCATCAATCACTTTGAAGTGAAAGTGAAACATGGAAAAAATTGGTATCTAGTGGATTTACCTGGATATGGATATGCCAAAAAATCAAAATCCTCTCGCAAAGATTGGCAATCCATGATCAAGCATTACCTTGAGGAAAGAGAAAATCTCACCTGTACTTTTGTCTTGATTGACTTGCGCCACGAGGCCCAAAAAATCGACATTGAATTCATGGAAAGACTGTTGAAAGATGGAATTCCCATGGCTATAGTCTTTACCAAGGCAGATAAATTGAAGGACCAAGCGGCCGTGAAGGCATTTGAGCAATATGAGAGTGTATTGAAAAGTAAATGGGGAGATACACCTAACCTATTTATCTCCTCTGCTGAATCACAATTGGGCAAAGACCGTCTGTTGCAATTTATTTCGACCATCGTGTAACATGGACAACCATCCGTATATCCATTGGCAAACCGAATTGGAGCAATTGTTTGATCCGATTGAAGCGGAATTACAAAATGCCTCTGCAATTTATATACTCACCGATGAAAATGTTCATCCGCTGTGGATGAATACCCTATTAGAAAATTGCAGTATATTACAACGAGCGCATATCATCGAAATTCCAGCAGGAGAATCCTCCAAAGAATGGGAAATTGCATCCCAAGTAATCCAACAATTATTGGAGGATCAGGCAGATCGTCAAATCTGGCTCATCAATCTGGGTGGAGGGGTTATCACCGATTTGGGAGGGTGGATAGCCTGCAATTACAAAAGAGGCATTTCCTTTGTCAACGTCCCCACCACTTTGATGGGGATGGTAGATGCCTCGATTGGTGGAAAGAATGGCATCAATTTCATGGGAAATAAAAACATGATCGGCACTTTTCAAGAACCCGACGCTTTGTTGATCTATCCTGGATTTATTGAGACACTTCCAGAGCAAGAACTCTTATCGGGTTTTGCAGAGATGATCAAACATGCATTGATCGCCGATCAAGCACTTTGGGAGGCCATCACTGAGCTAGAGGAGATCGATGCGTCACATTTAATACCCTTTATAAAGCGCAACATTCAAATTAAAAACCACTTCGTTTTTGAAGATCCCTTTGAAGAGAACTCGAGAAAGCTCCTCAACTATGGACACACCTTAGGACATGCGCTAGAGTCATGGAGCTTATCGCAAAATGCAAATTGGTCGCATGGATACTGCGTAGCACAAGGAATGAAGTTCGCCAATTTCCTTTCGTGGAAGAAAGGTGTTTTGGAAGAGACCACTTTTGGTGAGGTGAATGAGTTTCTAGAGGAAATTTATCCAAGCCATGCTTTACCTTCCCACCATCACATCACTCCTTATTTGATGCAGGATAAAAAAAATAATGCAGCTGGATTACAATTTACTCTGATTGAAAAACCGGGAATAGCACTTTTCAATCAACGAGTAGAGTGGAGTGAATTTGAGACACTCTATGTTTTGTGGTATCAATCGATTAATTGAAAATCATCCCCATCTTTCAATGCGGGGAATTTATCTCGGAAAGACAGCAATTCCTCTTTATCCAAGACCCACTCACCCACTTCAGCCAAATCAGATTTGGTCCAAAGCACCTCACCCTTGGGAGAAATGATGGCTGAATCTCCTGAATAGACATTGCCATTGGGATCAGTACCCACGCGGTTTACCGCCAAAACATAACACTGGTTTTCAATCGCACGCGCTTTCAATAAAGTGGACCAAGCTTCCCGACGCGCCGACGGCCAATTGGCCACATAAATCAACACATCATATTGTGCCTTGCCATGCTCCCAACGATTCCGGCTCCACACGGGAAAACGCAAATCGTAACAAATCAGAGGACAAATATCAAAGCCCTTCCAATGCTCAATCAATCTTTTATTTCCTCCACGGTAATGCTGATCTTCTCCTGCAAAACCAAAGGTGTGTCTTTTGTCATAAAAGTCAACACTCCCGTCGGGACGCATCCAAATGAGACGATTAAAATAATCACCATCTTCACGACAAGGGACACTTCCCGTGATCACGGCATTGAGCTCTTTGGCCCAACTACGCAACCATAACAATGTTTTACTTTGAGCATCCAAAACCTCCGCAACAGAGGTATTCATGGTAAATCCCGTGGTAAACATTTCGGGCAAAATCACCAAATCTGTTTTCCCCAATTTACCCATCACACCATCGAGTCGTATAAAATTGTTGTCGGGAGATTCCCAACTCAATACGGTTTGTACCAAAGAAACTTTCATAAAGGCGAAGATAAGCATCCCTATTAAATCGTTTTTGTATATTGCGTTATGCAAACGCAAAAAATAGTCGTATTTACTTGCCTATTGTTCCAGCTGCTTTTCCATCCGTCTTCGATAAGAAGCCAGGGTACGCAAGATGGATTGTTCCAAGCAGAGTATTTTTTTCAAAACCACGATGTCCCTCATCAATTTTTAGCATTGGGAGTCACCAAATATTACTCCTTTTACGATCAATTTACCTTTGACTATCACTATGCTTTGGGTTGGGACGTAATTCATAACGGGTTTTACATTCATACGCCGGCAGCCGCCTCCCTTGGATTTATATTATTACAACAATCCCAGGGTTTTCAGATTGGTGATTTGGCGGTTTTGCTTTCTCTCATACCCGAGGGAGTAGGAATGTGGGTGGGACCTGAAAATAAAAAAGCCCATATCAGTTTGAATCTGGCCAGTACAGATTTCTACGCGGGATTTGGCAATATACCCAAACACTTTGATTACATTCCTAACATTAGTTTTCAGCAAATTATTTTGGATGACCCACGATTTGGAACTTTTTTCGGCTACACCTCACTAGGCTATGAGTTTCAAAAAAATTGGGCTCCACAAAATGCTTGTATTCGTCTCGCCATTGCCTTTGAACGACCCAAATAAAATGATGGTTGCTACTAATTTTTTTTCACTTTGTAAATAGGTTACGATGTGAACATTTTCATTTGTGGAAAATTTAAGCACAATGAAAGCTCATTCCTCCTGCACTTTGTGGAGTCAAATTGATCAATTGATCTCCCTTCCATCTCCCATCACCTATGTCCAAACCGCAAGCACGGTAGTAGATGGCAACAAAAATCAAACTTCCAAAATAATGGGTGGCCAATTCCACCAACGCTTTTGGATGGCTAAAGAAAACCCTCAGATTTTAAAAGTGGAAATTTTTCACTTTGAGGCGGATCAAATTCCCAAGGTTATCCAAACGCATTTCTTCGAGTCCAACTTTGAAGGCGATTGGGAACGGCAACGCGAAAGAAACGAATTTTCCTTCCACCATTGGGAATTAAAAGAGTGCACCACTCAAATTCCCGCATTTTAATCAACTTCCACTTAACATCAAAATACCATGGAAACAATATTTCTCATAAGTCTTCTATTCGTTAACACCATACTGCTGATCATTTTATGGTCCAAAAAAACATCTAACAACGATGCTGGAATGCAAACCAAAATCGATCAATTGCATTTTCTATTAGAGAAAATTGAAAAAAACATCAAAGACGATTTCAAGACCAATCGCAGTGAAATCAATGATCAATTGGCGATGAACAGAAAAGAGTTGAATGAAAACATCGACATTTTGGTAAATACGCTCAAAAACGATTTCCGTGAGTTTAAAACATCCTTTGAAAATCAATTCAAGGATTACTCAGAGAGTCAGAGAACCAAATTCACAGAACTCGTGCAGAACACCGATAAGAATTTGGAAAAGATGAGAGAGACGGTGGACGAAAAACTTCAAAAAACCCTCAACGAGCGATTGGGTCAAACCTTTGATACCGTGGGCAAACAATTGAATGAAGTACAAGCCGGACTGGGCGAGATGCGCCACCTTGCACAAGATGTAGGAGGGTTGAAAAAAGTGTTGAGCAATGTAAAACAAAGAGGAGGATTGGGCGAAATTCAGTTGGAAATGTTGTTGGAGCAAATCCTCGCTCCTGATCAATATGAAGCCAATGTCAAAACCAAAAAGGGCTCGCAAGATCTTGTGGAGTTTGCTATCAAATTGCCTGGCAAAGACGACCAACAAAGCCATGTATTTTTACCCATAGATGCCAAGTTTCCAAAAGATTCTTATGAGCAATTGATCGATGCTTATGATTCAGGGGACACAGCGCTCATCGAATCGGCCAATAAAAATTTGGAATCTACCATTAAAAAAATGGCCAAAGACATTCGGGATAAATACATTGACCCTCCCCACACCACTGATTTCGCAATCCTCTTCGTTCCCTTCGAAGGAATATACGCAGAAGTCATTCGTCGCTCCCATTTACTCGAGCAGTTGCAAAGAGAATTCAAAGTCATCGTTACTGGACCCACCACCCTCGCCGCTATTTTAAATAGCTTACAAATGGGATTCAGAACTCTTGCTTTGCAAAAACGCAGCAGTGAGGTTTGGGAAATTCTAGGCTCCGTAAAAAATGAATTTGAAAAATTTGGCGGACTATTAGAGAAGGCACAAAACAATATTCGTCAAGCTGGCAACAACATTGAGGAACTATTGGGAACCAGAACCAAAGCCATAAATAAAAGATTAAAAGAAGTAGAATCACTTCCCACCGCTAACCCTCAAATTACCCCCAACATCATGCCTCGGGGAAAGGAATCTGCTGAGGGTTGATTCCTTTATGCGACCTCCACCAGTTGAGATTCAAATATAAACTCTCATCATCGTGTGAATAATTGAAACCATTTTTAATGTTCATCCCACATTTTTTTCGTCTATTTGCAATCTGAGGATGAAAAAACTATTTGGGCTTTTTTATTTATACCTATGGGGGTTCGCCATTGCACTGGCGCAAGATGAGCTGGGCATTGCGGGGAGTCAGCGAGCTCCTGTCAATACAGTTTACTTCAACCCATCCTCCATTTGTGACTCGCGTACCTTCATCGATGTCGAATTTGCCGGCGTCGGTGTGTTTTTATACAACAATCTAGCATTTATTGGCAAAGAGGATTTTTCACTTACCGATTTTGGGGGTATCGGAAATGTTCAATACAATCTAAAAAAAAAGCGTTACGCGGCTAAATTCAATACCTCTATAAAAGGCCCTTCTTTCACGGCTACCTATAAAGAACATTCGTTTGGAATTCACAGTGGAGTCAACGTAATGTTGGATGTCAGAAGAATACCGAATGTTGCGGGCAGTTTGATCAGTGAGGGTTTGGATGAATCATCTACTATCGGTCAACAAAATACCATTTCCAATGCCCGAATGGGGCTATTGGCCTATGGATATGTCGGAGTAAGTTATGCAACCATTGCGTATCGTTGGGATAATGCCATTTTGCTCGCTGGAGCTACAGTAAATCGAATTCTATCTCCTGGCGGATTTGGTGCTCATCTGAATGAATGGACCTACACGGTTCAAGACAGCTCTCAACTCAGTACACAACGCTTACAAGGCGACCTCGCATTCAATAGCTTCGGAGGCTCACTATTCAGTGGAAAAGGATGGGGGATGGATTTGGGGGTTACTTATAAGAAAAGAACGAAAGGAAGTTTCGGCTATATACCTTGGTCACCTTGCACAGATGGGAAATACAAATACAAAGCCTCTTTTGCCATTTTAGATATTGGTAGTGCCAAATTCAAAGCTCCCTACTACAGATATGAATTTGATAAAGACAGTGAAAGTAATTTTGATGGTTCCAATACTACTAATTGGGATGATCCCGCCTCGGTAGACAGTACTCTCAATAAGGGTTGGGGAGCAGAAGCCAACACTTCAGGTGCTAAACTAAAAATGAAATTACCTACAGCGTTTAGTGGACAATTTGACTATCATGTTACTAAAAAACTATATGCACTCGGTGTCATTACTTGGGGTTTACCAAGAAAGAACAAATTTGGAATTCAAAGAGCCTCCTATTTAGCTGTTGTACCGCGTTGGGAAAGTCAAAATTATGAAGCCAGTATTCCCATCAGTCTTTATGATTTTAAGAAACCAATGGTAGGATTGTGCATTCGTGTTAGAAGTTTTATCATTGGAAGTGATAATCTAAATGCCTTTATTTTCAATGGAAATCTAAGCAGCGCGAATATTTATGTTCATTGCAAATTCTCCATGTACAGACACCCAAAATGTAAAACAAAATCGGGCTCAAGTGACTTCACCAAAAGAAAGTCTCGCCCCGTTCGTCAAGCCCCTCGATCACCAGTTCCTTGCCCAAGATTTTAACGCGTAAGAGTGATCTCCCCTTTTACCGTTTTTAATTCAACATCATGAATGGTTTGATATTGGAGTATGTATGGATAAACTCCGTCTGGAACATAGTAATCGCCACCGTGAAGATAACCTCCATCCCATGCATCTTCAGGATTGTATGATTCAAATATCAAATCACCCCAACGATTGAAAATGGAAAGATGATAAATCTTTAGTAATTCAATATTGGATATAACAGGATAAAATCCATCGTTCACACCATCATTTCCCGGAGTAAAAGAATTGGGCACGAACAATTGCAGACTCTCCTTGACTTCAATCCATTGACAGGTGTCACTTTTGCACAAATCAGAGAAATAGGCCTCTAAACACACTTGGTAATTTCCAGGTTGAAAGGAGGCAAATGTATAGTGTAAATTACCGCCTGTGTGAACATCATCACCATCCACTGACCAAGTATAAATTATATTCGGGATGGAGGGTCCATCTAGGTATACCGTTGCCTCCTCGTCCATCACCGTGGTTGGGGAATAGGTGAACATCGAGTCAGGAAAAAAGCGATTCCAACCGATGATCCAATTGGCAACATCTGAACAACCATTACTTCCAGTTACTGTAACTACATAATTTCCCGGCAGGTGGGCATACAAAGTATCATCAACTCCACCCATGTTCCAACTATAGAGTACACCCCCTGATACCACCAGCTGAATGGAATCCACAAAGCAATCCAATGTGTCATCGCTGGCCAACAAGACGGGGCTAGGTAGCACAACATCCTGCTCAATAGAATAAGAGGCCGTTGCAGTACAAAAATTAGAACCGGTGGCAATAACGGTTATCAACCCCGGTGCAACTACGCTTAAAGGATTGTTACTTCCCAAACCATTATCCCATGCATAACTCACCCCTCCCTGCGCTTCCAAAATGATGGAGTCAGTCGTACAGGTTAAGGTGTCTTCTCCCGTTAAATTATTGATCACAACATTAGGGGGCGTTAAATCTTGATCGATGGTAATACTCACATCACGATCACAACCATTGTCATGAACGACATTGACCTCATAAATTCCAGGAGTATTTATGTTGATCATGGCTGAATTTCCCAACCCGTTGTACCAGGTATATGAGGCACCTCCTATGACATTCAAATCGATATCCAAAACACCACAATTGAGCGTAGTAGTAGGGGCGTCAATTAAACAGAACGTGGACGTGTCAAATGGCACTGAAATGAATCCAACCGCATTACAACCATTGATGTCGGTTACGGTTACCTCATAATTAGTATCATCAGAAACGGTGATAACATCGGAATTTCCTCCTCCATTACTCCATGAATAACTTACTCCCCCGTTTGCGATGACATCCACATCCGGCTCGTTACAAGTGATGGCGGGGAAGCTCGTTGAAAAACTCGGTATCGGCAAAGCATTTACCTGCACCGGTAAGATGAAATTTGCATTACACTGCCCAGGAGTGGGTGTAAAAAGATAATTGTCATTTCCCGATGTCATGGTGATGATAGACGCCGGAAACCAATTTCCATTTACACCATTATCATCCACACTTGGCAGTACGGGAGCCAAATCACCCTGACAATAAACATCCTGAATATTTGCAAAAACTGACGGTTCGGGAGTCAAAACTTCCACCTCCAAAGAAAAAGGCAAAGCGCATTCCGTGGGGTTTGGGGTAAAAACAAATGTATAAATTCCCGTATTAATGGTATTAACCATCGCTGGATTCCAACTACCGTTGAAACCTTCATCCGACACATTGGGCAAGGCCAATGGAACATCGTTTTGACAATAAGAATTTGGGATTCCTACTATCGAACTATTCTGCGGAGCATTCACTGTTACTGAATAAGTCAAAGCATCAGCGCATTCGTTAGCATCAGGAGTGAAAATATAATCTTGCATATTCGGTAGCGCTGTTTGAATTACATTCGGCATCCAAGTGCCTTGCACTCCATTATCCGCTATATCGGGCAATACATCTGCTACTTCATCCTGACAATACACATCAGCCACTGAAAAAATAGGCGTCAAAGAAATCGCCACATTCACATCCAAGGTAGTATTGGCCGCGCATTGTCCAGGGTCTGCAGTGAAATTATAAGTGGTCAATCCACCCAGACTCATATCTATCACTCCTGGATTCCAAGATCCCGTAAATCCATTATTAGATACTACATTCAATAATGGCGCAACCTGATTTTGACAGAGATTTCCAATTGGATCAAACAACGGTGTTATGGCATCTTCAATTTCCACCGACATCATTCCATTGGCGGCGCACTCCCCCACTGATGGAATAAATGAGTAATTGGTGGTACCTAATATACCCGTGTTCACATTGACTGGATTCCAGCTGCCGTTCACCCCTTCTAAGGAGGTTAGCGGGAGTACCACTGATGGCGAATTAACACACAAAGGACCAATTGCATTAAACGTAGGCGTTACTTCGGCGTCTACCATGACAGTGAGCGCATAGGAATTGGCGCATTCATTGGAGGCGGGAGAAAAAACATAATCCGCCGATCCCGGTATACCTGTATTGATAGCATTGGGTAACCAAGTGCCACTCACCGCATTATTAGAATTCAATGGAAGCACAGCCGCGGCTGCTCCCTCACAGTACTGATCATTGATATTAAAAATCGGATCAATCGGAAGATCAATGGTTATCTGAATATCCAATGGATTGGCACATTCACTGACCAAAGGAGTAAAAGTGTAGGTGGAGGTGCCCGTTGAACTTGTTTGTACTGTTGATGGAATCCAAGTGCCATCAATAGCGTTATTGGAAGTTACAGGCAAAGCGGTTGCTGCGCTATTCTGACACAAATTACCCGAAATATTAAAAGTAGGCATTACTGATGGTAAAACAACTACGTTTAAAGTTCCTGGATTGGCACATTGATCCGGGTCGGGAGTAAATGTATAATCTGCGCCTCCAGGGTTGGTATTATTTAAATCAATGGTATTGGGAGACCATGTACCCGTGAATCCTTCCACACTGATAGAGGGTAAATTAACTACAGAATTGGAACATACAGGTCCCAGTGCATTGAAAGTGGCAGGCGTTCCATTAGTAATGGAAATGGTTACATCCGTAGATATCGGACATTGAAAATTGGGATTGCTAACATTCGGAGTGAACGTCAAAGTTTGATTTCCCAGATTGGCCGTATTGATCATCGCGCTCCATGCACCTGGAATACCCTCCAATGAATTTATCGGTAAAACAGGAGCGGTTGCATTTTGACAATAAGCCGTAAGGAAATTAAAAGTAGGAGTTTGATCCGCAGTAACCGTAACGGTATGTGTGAAGGATAATGCACACTCATCTGCATTGGGCGTGAAAATATAATCAACAGGAGCAATGGTGGCGGCAACACCCGTTGAGATATTGGCCGGCAACCAATTGCCCGTAATTGCACCGCTAGTAGAGGGTAATAAAGGAGCCGTCTCACCTTGACAAAACGTATTTTCCAAGACAAAAACTGGAGATGCTGGAGCATTAACATCTACCAAAATATTACCTCCGGTAGCACATAGATTGGCATTGGGAGTAAAGGTATATACTGCTCCAGACACAGCAGCACTCACATCAATCACCGAAGGCACCCAAGTCCCATTGATGGCTCCCAATGTAGTATTTAAAACAGGAACAGAAGTTGTATTTTGACACAACGGATCAATGATTGGCAATGTCGCTGCTGTAGGGACATCCAAAATTAGACACTCCTCCACAAAGCAATTTGCATCACCTACTAAATAAAACACAGGATTAGGGGAGGCCTGAGAAAAATCAACACTTGCATTACCATAATTCTGTGCGCCATTATCCGCAGGTGTCAAAAATTGATTACTCAGTGTAGTGCTGTTAATAGAGGATTGAGGATCATTGACTAACATCGCAAAAACTCCGATTTGACCAACGGGCGAACCTAATGCACTCAATGGAATACTCCACTCATACCCCTGATTGATATTGATACTACTTCCCGCAGAAGTGTATCCAAAATTAGCACCTGTAGATCCTAAAAATTGGTTTACATTGTTTACCATGTCGTATAAATCCCAATAAGATGTTCCATCTATTGCTGTATTCATCGCCAAAATATACTCAGGAGAAAAACCGTCATCAAATTGAATATTATCATTCAGCTCACTCATGGAGAAATAGGGCGCTTGGGAGCGATTAATCCAAGATGACAGACTATTGTATCCTCCAGCGCTGATATCTAAAAACAAAAAAATCCGATTATTTGAGCCCGCCACCAAACTCCCTGCTACACCCATATACAACTGATCTCTTTCCTGAGCAACATATAGGGCGTCGATATGATTATCATTTCCAAAACTACTCACAAGATTGGAGTTTGCTTGCGCAATGGGAGAGCCCCAGTAGGCCTCATTGAAAATCCCATCCATGGCCATCTCCGTTATCTCATATCCCCTCACACAAAGGAGATCCCCTGTTTGCATAGGGGCAGAGATATAAGAAGAATTTACAGACATAGGGGCCACTACAGTTCCATTTAGCAAATATTCATACCTATCGGCCGTGGCTGCATCACCATTAAAAACAGCTCCCTCACAGACATTTCCAGGAGATAAAGTGACATTTAATGGAGTGGCTTGAATCGTCAAGCCCAACTGTAATTCTTCGGCACAACCACCAGCAGGAGGAGATAAAGTTACCAAATAAGTTCCCTCTGCACTATTATTCAAATCAATATCACCATTGGCCAATAGAGCCAATCCGCTCGGCACAGCAGAAAAAAATCCATTGGCTCCTCCTAAGATAGATACAGAGGCTATTCCTGAACCCACGCACAATTCAGTTGGATAACTAAATGCGCTCGCCCCTGAGGCTGGATTGGAAAAAACCACATCGTCATTGAACACACAACTGGCGTTTCCAACATCAACACTCAAAGAAAAATTAAAAATCTCTCCATCAACAGCATCTGCAGCCGAAGTAGAGCTCGCACTGTTTTGAGCAATTACCGACAGGCCATTAGTAGTCCAAAGAGAAGTAACGCTAGCATTGAGGACAATCGGAGTGGTTAGAGTTGTAGATGGAGGCACTGAAAAGGAGGAAGAATTGTTTACAGAACAGGCGTTATCTTGAATTGCTGAATTGATATTTCCTGAGTTGTAGGTAATGATGCCGCCTGATCCACATTCACTCGGAAGATTGGAAAAACTTATCGTTGCATTGGTCAAACTACCAACATCAAGATTTACACAATCAAACACTCTTACCGTCCACCCCGATTGAGCTGCATTACATCCATACAGTGGGGACCAATTGATAGGAGTGCCTTGGT
>CANHWU010000013.1 GCA_947464415.1 Flavobacteriales bacterium | reverse complement strand
GTTGAGTCAACAAGGTTGCACGGATTCGTTGGCATGTAATTATGCCCCTTTGGCCATTGAAGATGATGGAACTTGTATTTATCCTGCTCTTTATTTTGCAGATATTGATTCAGATGGATATGGAAATGCTGTAGATAGCATTTGGTTATGCCAATGGGAAGAGGGCTATGCTGTAGTTGCAGGAGATTGCAATCTTACCGATGCCGCGATTTTCCCTGGAGCGGCAGAAATTTGTAATGCAACCGATGATGATTGCGATGGTTGGATCAATGAGGGTATTGTCTTTTTTCTGATTTATTGGGATCCAGATGCGGATGGTTATGGACAAGGAGAAGCGGATACAACTTGTAGTACGGTGAATGGAGGTTATGCTACGATGTCAGGAGATTGTGACGAGAGTGATCCTCAGTTGAATCCTGGTATTGTAGAGATTTTTAATAATATCGATGATGATTGTGATGGGGTGATTGACGATGTATACCTCGATACGGATCAAGATGGAGTGGAAGATTTATTAGACGAGGACGATGACAATGATGGCTTGCTCGATGCGCAAGAGAATGATTATGATGCGAATGGAATCCAAGATGATTGTGATGAAGACGGGATTCCCAATATTAGAGATACGAATGAGTGCGAAGTGTTTATTCCCGAAGTATTCACCCCCAACGGTGATGGGGTGAATGATGTGTTTGAGTTGGGTCGACTCCCTTTCCAAGCAGTGGTGAAGATCCAGGTGTACAACCGATGGGGAGCCTTAGTCTATGCCAATGATGCTTATCAAAACGATTGGCGAGGCAATAATATTGAGGGTGGAGGATTGCCGGCAGGTACTTATCCAATCATCCTACAAATCAATAGTGGTAAAGTGATTCAAAAGAACTTAGTGATATGGAGATGAGAATTTGTACTGTTGTCATCGCTATGATTTTGGTTGTTTTTAATGACAACCTTAATGCACAACAGGATCCTTTGTATTCGATGAGCGCATTGCAGCCGCTGATTGTCAATCCATCGACTATTGGAACAAGAAGTAAATCTGAAGCGAGTGTGCAGGCGCGCAATCAATGGAGTGGTGCGGCCAATGCAAAAACCATCTTTGCGCAATACAATGGGTCCTATTACAATGGTCAATTGGCTACGGGAATGTCGTTTTTAAGCGATCGTTACGGTGCTTTTAATCGATCTATGTTGTCGGCTGTTCAAGCCTACCAAATTCAGGCGTACGGATTCAAAATTTCAGTAGCCCTCAATGCCAATATTGAGGAATATACATTTGGAATTGCTCAATTGTCGCATACCATGAGCAATGAAGTGGATCAGGCATTATTGATCAATGGCAAGCAGAATATTCTGAATTTTGGTGCCAGTGCTTATGCGTTTTCAGATCGGTTTTGGATTGGATTTGCCATGCCTCATTTGATGCGTCAAAATTTTAGGAAGGTGGCGGATCCCAATTTTCAACCTGCTTATCAAACCGTGAATACTTTTATCAATGCGGGAGGAATCATGAAGCTGAATGACCAATGGGATTATAAATCCTATTTTTCATTGCAATTTGCACAAAACGTAGTGCCTCAATTGGAGGTAGGGACCATCGCTTATTGGAAAAAACAATGGGGTGGGGGTGCTGCCTATCGATTCAATGACGCTGTTATTATGATGATGGAATACAAGGTGAGTGATGCTTTCAGGTTCGGTTATTCTTATGATGTTACCGTTTCACCACTCAATGCCTATGTGCGAGGAGCGCATGAAATCATGCTGAAATATCATTTCGGCGGATACCAAGGATTGAGATAATCTCAATAATTCAATAAATCATTCAGCTTTTCCAATAATCGCTGATTGGCTAAATAATTCCATTCCAGTTGAGCGCTGAAAGGGATGGGCGTATCTAAGCTGGCACATCGCATCACGGGAGCATCCAAGTATTGAAAACATTGTTCTGTGATACGAGCAGAGATTTCACCCCCAATTCCACCGGTCAAGTTGTCTTCATGTACAACCAATGCTTTCGCTGTTTTTTGCACACTTTGATAAATGGTGTCGTAGTCCAGCGGGGCGAGTGTTCTGAGATCTATGAGTTCAATGTCGAGATCATTGTTTTTTAAAATATCCAACATCCAATGCACACCCAGTCCGTAGGTAATCACGGTGGCTTTATTTCCAGTTTTTAGGATATTGGCTTTTCCAAATGGTACACTATAATATCCTGTGGGCACTTCCCCTTCAATACTTCTGTACAATGCCTTGTGTTCAATGAAAATGACAGGATTTGGATCATCAAAGGATCGACACAATAATCCCTTGGCGTCGGCTGGAAATGCCGGGTAAGCGATTTTCAATCCGGGTGTATGAAAAAACCAAGCTTCGTTGGTTTGACTATGGAAGGGGCCTGCGGCAACACTGGCCCCTGAAGGAAGACGAACCACCACATCGGCATTTTCATTCCAACGATAATGTAATTTGGCGAGATTATTCACTATTTGATTGAACCCGCAAGTGACAAAATCGGCAAATTGCATTTCTACCATTGCTTTCCATCCTTTGATAGAAAGTCCCAATCCAGCTCCTACAATGGCCGATTCACACAAAGGAGTATTTCTGACACGCCCTTTTCCAAATTCGCTTACAAAACCCTCTGTTACCTTAAAAACTCCGCCATATTCTGCGATATCTTGTCCCATGAGCACCAACTTGTCATGTCTTTTCATGCTTTCTCGCAATCCATCGGTGATAGCATCGATGAAACGCATGGTTTTCTTGTTGTCATTGGGTACAACGGGATTTTCATGGAAGGGTTGAAAGAGATCCTCTACCTCTTCTTCAGTGTTGGGAGTAATTTCTGGCAAAGCATACACCACTTTCAATGCATCATTGATTTTTTGTTTCAGGCGATCTTTGGTGTCTTCTGCTTGTTTGTCTGTGATGTATTTTTCTTTGATCATCCAAGCCTCAAAGTTCTCTACGGGATCTTTGGATGTCCATTGTTCAATCAATCCCTCGGGATAATATTTGGTTCCGCTGGCTTCTTCGTGCCCACGAATTCTAAATGTCATTAACTCCAATAAGATGGGTCTTGGATTTTGTCGGATGGAAGCCAATATCTTTTTTACGGTGCCATACACCTCCAAAATATTGTTTCCATCGATTTGTATCGCGTCCTCCGCTGGAATGCCATAGCCAATGGCTTTATCTATAAACTGCTTACACCTGAATTGCTCATTGCTGGGAGTGGACAATCCCCATGCATTGTTTTCAATAGCAAATATCACCGGCAATTGCCAAACAGCTGCCACATTCACAGCTTCATGAAAATCTCCTTCACTGGCTCCGCCGTCTCCAGAAAACACCACGGTGCCTTTGGGATTCATCTCTAATTTTTGGGCCAATGCAATTCCATCTGCAATGCCTAATTGAGGACCCAAGTGGGAGATCATTCCCACCAAATGATGCGCCTTGGTTCCGAAGTGAAAAGAGCGATCTCTTCCTTTGGTAAAGCCGCTTTTTTTCCCTTGAAATTGCGCAAACAACTGCTCTAGATCCAATTTTCTGGAGGTGAAAACGCCAAGGTTTCTGTGCATAGGAAGAATAAATTCATCGTCTTCCAACGCCTCGGTAATACCTACTGAGATGGCTTCCTGCCCATAAGAGCTGAACCACTTGGATATTTTCCCTAAACGCAGTTGACTGAGCATTTTTTCTTCAATCATTCTTGGCAGCGTAATGGCTTCATACAAACGAAGAAGTTCTCTAGTTGTGATGTCTCCTTTGGCAAAGGAGATTGCAATTTCTTTTCCCATAATATCTGGTTTCAAAGATAGTGGAAGCCATGCGTTTTTCCTTCTATCTTTGTCCTTTCGGTTGAATAGACTGACATGAATAAGATAGTAGAAATCATAGTATCACCGGATGAGGTGGGCGATGCCCATGTTATCCATCAAAGGGCATGTGAAAAGGCCTTAGTGGCTGCTGGCGATTATCAGACATTTGTCCTCAAATCCAGTATAGACGCTAGAAAACGGCCTATTTACCGGCTACAGGTACAAGTACAAAAGGAGGCCATCGATCCATTGGATTTTATTCCCGAAACTTATCCTCTTTTGCCTTCCGATGCCCCATCGGTTTGCATTGTCGGGGCAGGTCCCGCGGGCTTATTTGCTGCTTTAAAACTTATTTCTAAGGGAATCAAGCCCATTATACTGGAGAGGGGGAAAGATGTTAAAGCACGAAGATTTGATTTAGCCAAACTGACCAAGCAACATATCGTAGATCCTCAATCCAATTATTGCTTCGGAGAAGGTGGTGCAGGTACTTACTCCGATGGGAAGCTGTACACCAGATCCACCAAAAGGGGGGATGTGAAATCCATTCTGCGCACCTTGGTGCAGTTTGGTGCCGATAGAAATATATTGGTCAATAGTCACCCTCATATTGGTACGAATAAACTGCCCCAGTTGATAGCCAATATGAGAGAGCAGATCATCGCATGTGGCGGTGAGGTGCTGTTCAGTACTCAATGGTCGGGTTTTGACATAAAAGACAACCACATTCATCGGGTATTTTCGGCAGATGGTCGCGAGTGGTTTCCACGGGCATTGATTCTGGCCACTGGACATAGTGCTCGCGATGTATTTGAGTATTTGCATGATCAACAGATTGAGGTGCAATTCAAGTCATTTGCTTTGGGAGTGAGAGCAGAGCATCCACAAACGGTGATAGATCAACAGCAGTATCATTGTGCTATCCGGCCGGAAGGTCTCCCTCCGGCGGCGTATGGTTGGGTGGAGCAAGTGGAGGGAAGAGGGGTATATTCTTTTTGTATGTGCCCAGGAGGAATCATCGCGCCATGTGCTACGGCACCGGGGGAGGTGGTGACCAATGGTTGGTCGCCCAGCAAGCGCAATAATGCTTGGGCGAATTCAGGGATTGTTGTTCCCATTGAGTGGGAGGATATTTCGGAATTTCATCATCATGGACCCCTGGCGGGTTTGCGGTTCCAGCAAAGTATCGAGCAGCGATGTTGGAAGGCGGGTGGATCTACGCAAGCGGCGCCTGCTCAGCGTTTGGTGGATTTTATACAAAATAAAAAAAGTCGTGATTTGCCTTCTTGCTCCTATATTCCTGGTTTGGTCAGTGTCAATTTGCATGAAGTTCTTCCCTCATTTATCGCACAGAGATTGAAGAGAGGATTTGTTCAATTGGGAAAAAAGATGAAACAATACCTGCACGCGGAAGCGGTGTTAGTAGCTCCTGAATCACGCACTTCTTCGCCTGTTCGTATCCCCAGAAATCCTGATAATTTGCAACATCCTCAAATCTACAATTTGTATCCTTGCGGGGAGGGTGCCGGCTATGCGGGAGGAATAATTTCAGCGGCCATCGATGGAGAGCGTGTAGCGGAAGCCGTATATTTGAGCAATGCCTAATATTTCAAGATGGATAGAAGAGGCCACCGATCAAGTGGCGGGATTGCCAGGAATCGGTAGAAAAACTGCCTTGCGATTGGTTTTGCATTTGATTAAAAAATCACCTGAGGAAGTGACACGCTTTACCCAGTCCATTCAAAATGTGAAGGAGCATATCAAGGCGTGTCAAGAATGCCATCAATTATCGGATGATACCGTATGCGAAGTATGTAAAAATCCAACGCGTAATCAACAGTTGATATGTGTGGTGCAGGATTTTCGGGATGTATTGGCGATTGAGCAAACGGGACAATTCAATGGTTTGTACCACGTCTTGGGAGGATTGATTTCTCCCATGGATGGGGTTTCGCCAAGCGATTTGAATATTTCTACTTTGTTGGAGCGAGTGGAGAGGAAAAATGTGCAAGAAGTGTTGTTGGCATTGAATGCAACGATGGAAGGAGAGACCACTTCTTTTTATTTGTATCGAAAAATTTCTCCTTTTCAAATAAAAATCAGCAATATTGCTCGTGGGGTAGCCGTTGGAGGAGAGTTGGAATACACCGACGAGGTGACCTTAGGGCGGAGTATTTTGAATAGAACACCGTATGAAATGACCTTGAACCGATAAATGAAAATTTCCATTGTCATAGTCAATTACAATGTTAAGCATTTTTTGGAGCAATGTCTATTGTCCGTGGAGAAGGCCATTCAAGGAATACAGGCAGAGGTTTTTGTAGTGGACAATGTATCGGTGGATGGCTCAGTGGAAATGGTGAAAGAGAAGTTTCCCTGGGTTCAATTGATTGCCAATACGGAGAATGTGGGATTTTCAAAAGGGAATAATCAAGCTATTCGATTAGCCAAGGGTGAATATGTGCTTTTGCTCAATCCGGATACCTTGGTGGAAGAGGATACTTTTGTCAAATGCATTGATTGGATGAATCTTCACCCAGACGGAGGTGGTTTAGGAGTGAAAATGGTAGATGGCAAAGGTGTTTTTTTACCAGAGTCCAAGCGTGGTATTCCGTATCCCTTGACCTCGTTTTTTAAAATATCGGGTATTTATCGTTTATTTCCTAAGTCAAAGAAAATCAATCATTACTATCTCGGGCATTTGAGCAACAACGAGAATCATGAAGTGGAGGTTTTATCCGGCGCTTATATGTTTATGCGCAAGAAAGTGCTGGATGAAGTGGGATTGTTGGATGAAGATTTTTTCATGTATGGAGAGGACATTGATTTATCGTGGCGCATCATCAAAGGGGGATATAAAAATTATTACTTGGCGGATGCGCGCATTATCCATTACAAAGGAGAAAGCACCAAAAAAGGAAGCCTGAATTATGTATATGTTTTTTATCAGGCAATGGTAATTTTCGCTAACAAGCATTTTTCGGGTAATCATGCCCATGGTTATCAGACGTTGATTCGGATGGCCATTTGGATGCGAGCCGGGTTGAGTTTTGGAAAGCGCATATTGCAATGGATGGGACTGCCCCTGTTGGACTTGACGATTACTTGGCTGATTTGGTGGTGGCTAAAATTGGAATATACTCAATTCACAGGCATTACGCTGCCCAATGAGCTGACGATACCGGGTTTTTTAGTAACGGGTTTGATTTGGTGGGTGATGGGATGGGTGAATGGATTGTATGATTTTCCATTGAAAACGAAATATGTTTTCAAAACCATCGTGCGATCAGCAGTATTGGTATTGGTGGTGTACAGCTTGTTGCCAGAAACCATGCGTTTTTCAAGATTACTCATCGTGATGGGTTCTGTATTGGCGTACTTTGTATTTTATGTCAATCGATGGTGGTTGTTAAAGATTACAACCAATCGCCAAGTTTCAGGTAAAGTATTGTTGGTGGGATCAGAGACTGAAACCAATCGAATTCTTGCCTTGAGAGACGATTCAGAATGGGATGTTTCAGTGATCAATACAGATGAATTTCAGCAGCGTCTTTCCTCCAATGTGATGAATGATTATGTTCGAGTGGAAGGTTATGGGGAGGTGGTTTTTTGTGCAAAAGACCTTTCCAGTGCTCAAATTATATCGGCAATGGCCCAATTATCCACTGCTCAAATTGAAATGAAAATTGCTCCTCCTGAATCATTGTTCATCATAGGAAGTCAACACATTGAGCAAAAGGGAGATGCGGGTTGGGTGGATCTGAATAGCATTTCATTGAAGGAAAATCAACGCAAAAAGCGATTATTGGATGTTGGAGTGGGCATGATAGGTATCATGTTCTTTCCTTTAGCATGGATTTTCTTGAAAAGGAAATCCGGGTGGTGGAAGAGGTGTTTTCTACTTATTTTGGGAAGAAGAACGGTGGTGGGCTATTTGGGGAATACCAAGGATTTGCCTTTATTGCCGCCGGGATTGATTACTTGTGTTCCTGATGAAATTACGGATGATGAAGTTGTTTTTAAGTACAATTCTATGTATGCTAAAGATTATTCTGTTGTGACGGATTGGAAGTGGCTCATGGTCAGATGGAGAAGATTATGAGAATCTTTTGAGCTGAGCGCGTGTGAAGGTCCATTCAGGAGTTTCGATAGGGTCTTCGGCCGATAATGAATACCAGACAGTATTTGTTTCAGGGTTCAATAGAATCTGTATTTCTTGTGCGGGCATGTAGCTTTGTGCAAGCATGTACATTTTCTCATGTGTAAGATCGTTTTCAACCATGTCCACCACTATCACTGCATGTCCCGGAGATCCTCCTTTGATCAGAATATCGCCGATTTCCATTTTATCCCATTCTCGGCTCACCAATTCCTTGGACAGCGAAAGGGTTCCGGCGTAGTTGAAAACCATTTCTAAGTATTTCCAATATTCGGTATCGCTGTCCCCGCTGGGTCCATTGGAAATCCATCTGCAATCGTTGCCATTTACTTGAATGCGCTCTCCACTCATCCATCGTGAGTATGCCGCGTTGAATCCATTGGTGAAATGAAATTGAATTTCATTGGATTTTTTTTGATGACGTAAATAATCAGCTCTGAGTCTCATCACCGCATCGGCACATTGATGAAGGTCTCTTTTTCCAATGGGAAGATTTACCACTGCGGCATACACTTGGCGGTTTTGTTTTGTCTCTCCGTTGTAATATTTGACAACGCTTCCTGAAGGAAACAAGGGAAGATTTCTGAGGTAATGACCAAATGAGGTGGAATCTACTTTTATCCTCTTATATCCGGCGGGAGCTTCGAAGCGAGTAGCAGGGGTATTTCCGTTATCCAGAATAAGAGTCTGTTCAGAGTTGGATGGAGCAGGAGGGTGAGGAGAGGAAGCGTTTTGACACGAACTGAAAAACAGTTGAAGACTCAGCAGTACATACGGCCAAACAAGCATCATTGCTTTTTCGGGGCTATGTAATTTTTTTCGTACAATTCTATCCATTGTTGAGGTGTCATCTTAGCAGCGAGTGCTCCGATCAAATCAAAAGGAATTTGGTCCATTTTTTTGAAACGAATACAGCTTTTGCCCATGTCTAATTTGGCTTTGCTATGATTGGGATATTCATGGGTAAACCATTGTAGGAGGTTGGTGTCTGCGTAAATTCCCATGTGATAAACGGCAATGAAGTTTTTTTGAGAAGCGATGCTTAAAAAGGGAAGGGCAATTTTTGGATCGCAGTGATAACCTTTGGGATAAAGTGAATGCGGAACGGAGTATCCAATCATTCCATAAGAAATGCATTCTTCAAAGCCTTTGGGTAGGTTCTTCTTGATAATATTGCGAAGCGACTCAATGGCATTGATGCGTTCCTCTGGTAGATTTTGTAAATATTCTTGAACGGTGGAAATCATGATGTTTTATTTTTCTTGTCCATGGATTTGTGATGAATAAGCGCCGCCTTCACAAAGGCTTTGAAAAGAGGATGCGGATTCATTACCGTGCTTTTGTACTCAGGATGAAATTGCGCGGCTACGAAGAAGGGATGTTTGGGAATTTCAATGATTTCTACCAAACCAGAATCAGGATTGATTCCGCTGCATTTGAAACCTGCTTTTTCAAAATCGCTCTTGTATTCATTATTGAACTCATAGCGGTGGCGATGTCGTTCTTCAATTTCTACCGTTCCATAAGCTTTAAATGCTTTTGTATTCTTTGACAACAAGCACGAATAGGAACCCAATCGCATGGTACCGCCTTTGTTGATGATATTCTTCTGCTCATCCATCAAGGCAATGACCGGGTATTGGGTGTATTCCTTCATTTCGGTGGAATGAGCATCTTTCCAGCCCAAAACATTCCTAGCAAATTCTATCGTGGCCATTTGCATTCCCAAACAAATTCCAAAGAAAGGAATGTTGTTTTCTCTTACAAATTTGATGGCTTCAATTTTTCCATCAATTCCTCTGGACCCGAAGCCGGGAGCCACTAACACGCCGTCGAGGTTTTTTAGTGTGCTAGCAATATTTTTAGGATATAAATTCTCTGAGTGAATCCAATGGACATTCACCTTGGTTTCATTAGCCGCACCGCTATGATTAAAGGCCTCTGCGATGGAT
Source organism: Flavobacteriales bacterium (assembly GCA_947464415.1). Lineage (GTDB taxonomy): Bacteria > Bacteroidota > Bacteroidia > Flavobacteriales_D > Sanyastnellaceae > CAMCTV01. Next base: position 21,145 of record CANHWU010000013.1, on the reverse strand, counting down.
TTATAGGCATCTTTCAATTCAACATATTTGCCAATCAATCCGATGTTCACCTCATGCTTCGGTTCTTTGAATTTTTTCAAAAACTGATTCCACTGAGTCAAATTGGCTTTTTGGGTGGATTTAACATGGAGTTTTTTTAGCACTACCTCGTCCAATTTTTCTTTTTGCATCAATATGGGAACATCGTAGATGGTAGGGGCGTCAATACTTTCGATCACGGCATCTACCGTTACATTGCAGAATTTCGCGATTTTTGCTCTGATACCTGGATTGATGGGATGCTCCGTTCTGCACACTAAGATATCGGGTTGCACTCCGTTTTCTAACAACATTTTAACGCTGTGTTGAGTAGGCTTGGTTTTAAGCTCTCCGGCTGCACTGAGATAGGGGACGAGGGTGAGGTGAATAACTATGCAATCTTCTTCTTTTTCCCACATCAATTGCCTTACCGTTTCGATGTAGGGTAAACTCTCAATGTCTCCAACGGTTCCACCAATTTCGGTGATGACAAAATCAAATTGTTTTTTATTTCCGAGTATTTGAATACACCGCTTGATTTCGTCGGTGATGTGCGGGATGATCTGAACGGTTTTCCCTAAATATTCTCCTTTACGCTCTTTTTGAATCACACTTTGATAAATTCTACCCGTGGTGATATTGTTGGCTTGCGAAGTAGGCACATTCAGAAATCGCTCATAGTGACCAAGGTCTAGATCGGTTTCTGCACCGTCATCGGTCACAAAACACTCCCCATGTTCATAGGGATTTAATGTGCCCGGATCGATGTTAATATAGGGATCGAGTTTTTGAATGGTTACTTTGAATCCTCTGGCTTGTAATAGTTTAGCTAGTGAGGCCGATATGATGCCTTTCCCTAGTGAGGAAGTTACCCCTCCGGTTACAAAGATGTATTTGGTGTTGTTTGACATGCCCGTAATAGAAAAATAGAATTACGGGATTCAAAGATAGGGCAGTTTGAACGGAGCAGGGGAAAATAATTACAGAATCACTCCATGTTTTTGGTCAAATGTTTCACCCATTTGAATTCGATGAACCACTCTCGGGCAGCAATTCTCAAGATCGTATAAACAGGCAGTGCGATGGCCATGGCTGGAATTCCCCCCACGGTAGCAGCGGCCATGAGCACAATGAAGAGCTCTAGCGGATGCACCTGAATGCTTCCGCCGAGTATCAATGGTTGTATCAAAAAGGCGTCTATGCTTTGGGCAATGGCATACACGATGACGATGCCCCACATCATTTCTGACAAGGATTGATGAGGATCCATGGATAATCCGGTGGAAAGTCCAATGATCATGGCAAATCCAAATGAAATCAGTGGTCCTAGATAGGGAATGACATTCATGATGCCGGAAAAAACCGCGATTAACCACGCGTTGGGTACTCCGCAAATGCTCAGTCCGATGCCCACCATAACGATCATCAAGCTGATTTGTATCACCAGTCCACCAAAGTACCGCGATAGGATTTTCTTGGTGTGCACTACAATGTTTTTCATTTTGCTCACATGTTCATCTGGAGTGATGGACAATAGGATTTTGTAAAACAGGTCTTCATCTTTTAAGAAAAAGAAAGACATGAATAAAACAGAGAAGAATCCCCCGATGATGCCAGTTACCCAGCTCATGGCATCTCCAAATAGACTTGAAAAATTACTGAAACTCAATTTGGCTTGGACTTGCGTCAAGAGTTGGGCATAGGTATCTTGATTATAGCCAGCTTGGGTAAGCCATTCCATTTGGGTAGGGAATTGTTGTTGGAGGTTGTATTCTATGGCAACAGGATCAAGAGCGAGGATGATGCCTATTTCCTGACGAATCAGAGGAGTAAATAAGATGATCAATCCCAATAAGAATCCCAAGAGGATGAGCATGGTCAATATAGCCGCCATCCAACGAGGTACGGAAAGTTGCTTGATTTTGATTTTCTGAAACAAATCAGCAATGGGATCACCGATAAACCCCACTACCGCCGCCAATACCATGTACAGTAAGATTTTTCTGAAAATAAAAATCATCCCACCTAACGCGGCAAGGATAATAATGAACACCCACCAATTTTTTTCTTTATTCATTTTGTAAAGGAGAAACAAAGTTACCCAAAAGTGAAGCAGGAGTGGTACTCAATGTATTTTCTTCGTTGGAGAGGGTGATGATTCCGATGGAGCAAGGCTCAAAGGATACCCATTGCTGCGTCAGATCGTGATAGAGTTGCGAAATGCCGGGGTTGTGGGCAATGACCATCAGGGGGCTGCTGTCTGCGTGCTTTTCTATGATTTGTTGAATAGTGAGAGCAGAGGCGTTGTATAATTCCGGGAGATACTGGATGGAATGACTTATGTTTTGCAGCAAATGATCGGCGGTTTGTCGAGTGCGTTGGCTGTCGCTGCAAAGCACGAGAATGGAGGAGAAGCGTTGCAGGTGCTGCTGCATTTCTTTTGCTTGGAGCTTTCCTTTTGCTGACAGGGTTCTGTCGAAATCAGATTGATTACCTATAGCGACAGAGGACTCTGCATGACGCACCAAAATCAAGGTTTTCATACAACGAAATTAATGGAAATGCCCGGTGATGAATGAAATTTGTTTAGATTTGTTCTAAATAGTATATGGAATCGGTTGTTGCATTTTTAGCGTCTTGTGATCCAGTTTGGGCGGCTACTTTGGCCACTACTTTCACTTGGTTGGTAACGGCTGCAGGGGCATCCTTGGTTTTTTTATTCAAGAATTTGAATCGCAAATGGCTAGATGGGATGTTAGGATTTACGGGGGGTGTGATGGTGGCCGCGAGTTTTTGGTCGTTGCTCAGTCCAGCCATTGAGATGAGTCCAGGAGAGGGGTTCATGAAGGCGATGCCGGCAGCGGTGGGTTTTGCGATGGGCGCGTTGTTTTTATTTGGATTAGACAAGTGGTTGCCGCATTTGCACATCAATTTTCCGGAAGAAAAAAAGGAAGGCGTCAAGACCAATTTGCAAGGTACGATGTTGTTGGTATTGGCCATCACCTTGCACAATATCCCGGAGGGATTGGCGGTAGGTGTTTTGTTTGGCGGTGCTGCAGCGGGCATTCCCGAAGCGACGATAGGAGGTGCGGTAGCGTTGGCGGTAGGGATCGGTTTGCAAAATTTTCCAGAGGGAATGGCGGTTTCTTTTCCGTTGCGCCGATTGGGATTGTCTCGGAAAAAAAGTTTTTTTTACGGTCAGTTGTCCGCCATTGTAGAGCCATTGGCGGGTGCCATTGGGGCGATAGCGGTGATGCAGATGTTGCCCATTTTACCCTACGCCTTGGCCTTTGCCGCAGGGGCGATGATTTATGTAGTGATCGAAGAAGTGATTCCCGAAACCCAACAAGACAAGTACACCGACATTGCCGCCTTGGGATTCATCGCAGGCTTCCTGATTATGATGTTATTGGATGTAGGCTTAGGTTAATTTTTCCCTTTCAAAAATTGAATGGTCTTTTCAATTCGTCGCTGTTTGGTTTCTTCTTTCTTGGCCTCCGTTATATAGCGGAGATGTTCTTTCTGATGGGTGTAACTCAATTTTTCGAAAATAGAAAGAACGTCGTTGTGTTTAAATACAATCGCTAAATCTGGTGGGAGTACGATTTTCCTTTCAGTAATGTCCAACGCTATTTCTAAACGGATTTCGTCACCAATTTTTTTTCCTAGTTCGGCACGTATACTTTTAAGCACTGGGATCATCGGCCCCTCGCCCATGTTGACAATACTGCCTCTGTAGGTTATGTTATTTTCAAATGTGATAACCACCGGTATTCGATTCTTCTTTCCAAATGCTTTCTCGGGGTCAATGGGGAGAAGCACATAAGCTCCTCACCCTCCGGCATCCTGTATGATCCCCAGTACTTTTATGGCTTTCATTCAATTTCTATTTTCACACTGACCATAAAATTACGCCCGGCCTGGGGATAATAAAAACGCTCGTTGATTTTACTTCCGTAAATGTAGGAGTAGGTCCAACCGTTCGCACTGTACATTTGATTCCAAATATTCATGGTCCAAAAAGCAATTTCAGTGTTGGCCTTGCTGCCTCTCCATTGGTAAAATAGTTTTACATCTTGCACTTGATAGGCAGGAAGTATTTTCTCCTCATCTTGTGTATTGTCCAAGTATTGTTGAGATACATGTTTCCATTGGGTTTGAATACCCCATGATTGATCCCATTGGTAAGTGAGCATACCTCCTACGATTTGTTGGGGTGAGAACGCGATATCCGTGTTGGTGTGTTGTATTTTTTGTATCGCGTAATCAACGGTGTAGTCGTACAAAACTTCTTCGAAGTTTTCAATTTTATTTTGAGAGAAAGTAGCATTTGCATTCAATTGAATGGAGTGCTGGGCTCTCTCCCAAATGAAGTTTCCTTCTAATTCAATCCCTCTGCGAAAGCTATTGGGTATATTCACTCTCAAAGGAGCCCCCACATCATTCAATTCACCGGTTAAGACCAACTGGTCTTTGTACTGCATCCAATACAAATTCGTGTTCCATTCCAAAATGGTTTTATCAAAACCATGGTTTTGATTTTCTTTGATCTTTCGGATGGGACGGTATTTCCAGGAAATCTCCAAATCGGTCATATACTCGGGACGAGGAATCTCGGCTTGGTCAATATAATCGTTGCGGTTGGGTTCTTTTCCGATATACGCGAGTAATATTCCGCATTGATGTTGGGGTGATGCCTGTAAGGTGGCGCCTATTTTGGGATTGAAGAAATGCAATTGATCTTTGATGTCATAGGAAACCAAGTCATTGTTGGTGCCTTGGGTGTGGTAATTGACTTGACGGTATTGGAGATCAATAAAAGATTGTATTTCATTACTACTCCAGTGGTATTGCGCAAAGGTGTTCACATCACCTTTGTGAGCATCCCCCTGGTAATAAGGAGCGCTGAAATCGTTGATCGGTAATGGGACGATGTCAATGATTTCTCCGGAATGGATGCCTTGATATTGTTGGTAGGTTATTCCAGCAATGATTTTATGTTGGGGGTTGAATCGATACTGGAAGTAGGTGTTGAAGCCAGTAAGTTGATTATCTAACCAACGTCTTCTCACCACGTCGGCCGTTTGAAAGAATTGAGTTTGACCATTTGATAGAAAGGCAAGACTATCGATTCCATATTGGCTCAAGGAAGTCCCCAATTTTTGCTCCTCAAAATAACCAGCGCCCCGCGTATGAAAAACTGCGGATTGCCAGAGCCAATTATTACGAGTGATTTGAAGGTGTGCTTGCTGATGGTGTTGTTGGTATTGATCAACCTGATTCGGATAGGTGTAGTAGTTAAAGGTTCTTCCAGAGGTCAAGAGATTTTGTGCCTCAGCATCTGATAATCCATTGCGTTGGATGTAGGCTAGTAGGTCCGTTGACCCATTGCCGTAAATGGCCTCATACGGACTTCCATTCCAAGCTTGATAAGTTCGCTCATTGCCCCCGAAAGCCGTCAGCATGGCTTTCCATTGCCAACCGCTTGTTTTTCCGTTTTTTTGAAGTGTGCCTTGATATCCCTTTAATTGCGCTGATGCTCTGTCGATATATCCGTCACTGCTGATTTCTGAGAGACGAGCGGAAAGAGACCATTGTTGTGGTAATGCGATGCGATCTAATTGTAAAGTACGTCGGAAGGTATTAAAGGAGCCAATTGAGGTTTGATAACTGATTTTTCTGGGCTCATTTAAATTCTGATCGAGGGTATTGATGTGGATGCTTCCGCCGAATGCGCCAGGACCGGCGGTGCTAGGACCTGCCCCTCGTTGTATTTGGATGCTTTGTGAACTGGATGCTAAATCGGGAAGATTCACCCAAAATACTTGTTGACTTTCCGCATCATTGAGCGGGATGTGGTTAATGGTTACATTGATGCGTGAGGGATCGGAACCTCGAATCCAAAGACCGGTATAACCGATTCCTGTACCTGCATCACTGGTGGTTACCAGAGAGGGCGTGAATCTGAGGATATAAGTGAGGTCCTGTCCATTGTTAAGTTTTTGAATGTCTTTGCTATTTAAAGTGGAGTGAGCAACAGGACTGTTTTGTTTCACCATCAAAGGAGAATCTTCAATGGTCAATGGAATGGAAACGAATTCCCCGATGACAGGAGGCAATGAATCTTGGCGGATAGATTGTTTTTGTGAAAATGCTTGAGCAGTGGCCAGCATACATGCTAAGAATACGGCATTTTGTTTGCGTAACATGGTAGTTTAATAATGGGCCTTGGTCATGACAAGGCAAACTTCATTTTTCCCTTGGCAGCATGACCTGCCCAGGTTCCCTTGTTGAGATCAACAAGAAGGGTATAATCTCAGACCATCCGTTGATGGACACCCCTTTGGACCTTGCAATAATAGGTAAAAAAGATCAAACAAAAAAGGCATCCATCAGGATACCTTTTAACATTGTATTCGAGTAGATTTACTTCGATTTTCCTACTTTGATTTGTTTCATCAAGACATCATACATTTCTTCTTTTTCCTTCAAAATATTGCGTAGCATAGAATTTTCCTTTTGACACAATTCAAATGCGTCGGATTCTTGCTCGGTGCGATATTCCTTGGCATACAAAGTGAAGAAATTGTAATCTACTACCTGACAAATTCTGCTTAGTAACCCTGTATCCATGCTCGGGCGTTCGTAAATCTTGTAAATATTGGGAATGGATACATTGAGCAATTTAGCGAGAGTAACTGCTTTAATGCCTTTGCGCTTCACGCGCATCCTGATTTCTTTTCCTATGTGTATCTTTGACATACTGCAATATTAAATAGACTTTCTGTTAATTTTCAAAGTGGAAAATCCAATTTCTTTGGTTTTTTAATCGGTTTTCAAGAATAGATGGAGTATGATGTGCGGAAACCCTTGATATCAATGAAGTATTGGGTTTATTCCGTTTATAGACAATCGGATTTTTATTGTAAATGTTCTATAAATAAAATATTTCACATTGTCCTTTGTGTGAGCGCAATATTCCGAAAAACAAACAAAAATCATGGATTGGGGACGGGAGCAGGATGTTTTTTGAAAATGTTTCATTTCAAAGCCATTGTGAAACTTTTCTGAGGGGTTTGAGCCAAAGGGTGTACCATTTTGGGGTGAGACCATTGATTTTCCAACTCTTTCGGTCGGCTAAATTGGCAGCCAATCGATGTTTCAAATCAGCATTGCTGGCACCACCGATCTTCATCCGCGTGATTACTTTGGGCAGATAGGCCAGTTGTATATTGTACCGATGAATCAATCTCAACATGATTTCATAATCGGCAGCTGTCCCGTGATCAGTGAGGAAATGGCCATATCGATCATAAATGGTTTTTCTCACGAAAAAAGTAGGATGTGGTGGCATCCATCCCCATAAGAACGCTCCTTTTTGGTAGGCGCCTGATTTCCATCTTCGTTTTACTTTCCCTGTAGTGGCATTGACGTATTCTAAATCGGCATACACCGCGTCATGGTTTGCAATGCAAGAAGCGATGTCGAGGAGAACATCAGGGTAAGCAAAAGTGTCGTCGCTATTGAGGATACCGATTACTTCTCCTGTGGCTCTTTGAAGTCCTTTGTTCATCGCGTCATAGATTCCGTGATCGGGCTCAGATACATAGTGCGCTATTCGAGATCGGTATTTTTCTATGATGCTCTGTGTACCATCTTGAGAGCCACCGTCTATGACGATGTATTCTAGCTCAACACCATCTTGAGCGAGTACGCTTTTGATCGTTGCCTCTATGGTGTTGGCACTGTTGAAAGCGATGGTGATGACACTGATTTTCATTTCGCCAAATATTCAACGAGTTCGTTGTAATTTTAGCAAATGAAGAAAATTATTTTCGTATTGGCGATTTTCAGCCATGCTTTGGTTTCTGCTCAACTCTCGTCATTCAAAGGCATGTCGATGCGTTCCATTGGTCCTGGGGTAACCAGCGGTAGGGTAACGGCTATCGATTTTACACCCAATCAGATGGAAATGTATGTGGGAGCAGCTTCCGGTGGAGTTTGGAAAAGTGAGAGTGCGGGGGTGCGGTGGTCGCCTATTTTTGATGATCAACCCAATCTCAGTATCGGTGCGATCAAGGTTTCCAGCTCTCATCCTGATGTGGTATGGGTGGGAACAGGGGAGGGCAACCCAAGGAATTCTCAAAATTCTGGAAAAGGGATCTATCGATCATTGGATGCTGGTAAGACTTGGAAATGCATGGGGTTGGAAAAAACAAAAGCCATTCATCGGATTTGTTTAGACCGCCAAGATAATGCTTGGGTGGCCGCCATGGGCTCGGCTTGGGGACCCAACGCAGAGCGTGGCGTGTATTTTTTCAATGCACAGACGGGCTCTTGGACCTCTTCATTGTTTGTCAATGATTCCACTGGTTGTGCGGATTTGATCATGGACCCCAACAATGATCAAAAGTTGCTGGCGGCAATGTGGCAATACCAGAGAAAACCTTGGACTTTTCAATCCGGTGGAAAGGGATCGGGCTTGTACATTACCCACGACGGAGGAAAGAACTGGAAGCGCTTGACGGAAAAGGAAGGGTTGCCAAAAGGAAATTTGGGTCGTATTGGAATTGCCATTGCTCCTTCTGATTCAAGAATCGTATATGCCATGATAGAGGCGAAGAAAACAGGTTTGTATCGCAGCGATAATGGCGGTGCCAATTGGTATCTGGTAACAGAAAATGGAGTTGATGATCGCCCATTTTATTATTCAGAATTTTATGTTGATCCGCAAAATCCCAATCATTTGATTTATCTGCACAGTATTGTGAGTGAGAGTATCGATGGAGGAAAAACTTGGAAGACACTTTTGCCGTATTGGGGTGTGCATCCCGATCATCATGCCTTTTGGTGGAACCCTCTTAATGTCAATGAAATGTGGGAGGGCAATGACGGAGGGTTAAATGTCAGTAGAGATGGAGGTAAAAATTGGACTTTTATTCCCAATTTACCTTTGGGCCAGTTTTATCATGTGAATTATGATCATGCTACACCTTACAATGTTTATGGGGGACTTCAGGACAACGGCACATGGAAGGGACCTGCTTATGTATGGCATTCAGATGGTATTTTGGACAGTGATTGGCAAGAGTTGTATTTTGGAGATGGCTTTGATGCAGTGCCGGATCCGTCCGATGAAAATTGGGTGTATGTATTGTCACAGGGGGGGGATTTGGCGCGAGTGCATGCTCCAACAGGTCAAGAGCAAAGCATTCGCCCCGTCCATCCAGAGGGAGCTAAACTACGGTTTCATTGGAATACGGCAATTGCGGCTGATCCCCATGATCAGAACGGAATTTACTTGGGCTCTCAATTCTTGCATCATTCCTCCGATCATGGACAAACATGGAGTATAATTTCTCCGGATCTCACCACCAATGATGCTTCAAAGCAAGAGGCCTATAAAAGTGGTGGTTTAACAACCGATGCTACTTCCGCAGAGAATCACTGCACGATCATCTCCATCATGCCTCACCCATCTCGTAAAAATGAAATTTGGGTGGGAACGGATGATGGACAATTACAACGAACCACCAATGGCGGTGTGTTGTGGGAAAATATCAGTGCGGGAATCAAGCAATTCCCAAAGCATGCGTGGATACCTCAAATTGTCATTAATGACAACCAACCCGATGAGATTTGGGTGGTAGTGAATAATTATCGACAGAATGACTGGACACCATACTTGTTTCATACCACAGACAATGGAAAGCACTGGGAAAATTGTTTGGATAAAAAGAATGTGCAAGGACATTGTTTGAGTGTTTGTCCGGATCTGCTTCAAACCCAATTGATTTTCTTAGGAACGGATGAGGGGTTGTATGTTTCCATGGATGATGGTGAAAAATGGGAAAAATGGAAGTATCAATACCCAAGTGTGGCCACCCAAGATTTGAAGATACATCCGCAAGAGCATGATTTGATCATCGGTACATTTGGTAGAGGTATTTACATATTGGATGATATCAGACCTTTGCGGACTTGGATTGAGCAATCCGCTATGCCTTCAGATACAATATTGCTTTTCCCACCCAAGGAAGGTATTCAAGCGAATTATAAAAGACACAATGGGCAGCGATTTTATGCTGATTTGGTTTTTCAAGGACAGAGCAGAAGTTCGGAAGTGAAAGTGGGTTGTATTATAAAACAAAATAAGAAAAAGGAAGGGGAGGAAAGGGAGAAGATGAAGATTGCGATTTTGGATACGAAAGGGGATACTATTAGATATTTTGAGCAAGCACCCGATTCATTTGTGACCTATGTTTCATGGGGATTTGATCGTGATGGAATGCAATATCCTACAAGAGCGAAAAGAGAGAAGAAAAAGGAACGACCCGGAGGTGGCTGGAATGTAGCGCCTGGAAAATATACCATGCACATTGCCTATGGCAAACAAAAGGCCCAGACAGAGGTGGAAGTATTGCCTGACCCTCGTTTCCCATGGGATCAGAAGGTATATGAACGGCAGTGGGCACTGTATCAAGATTGGAAGAAGGTCATAAAAGATTTAGATGATGAAGTAGAAAAGATCAAGGAGTCGAGAGAGCTGATGGATTGGTCATTGCAAGCGATTAAATATTTACCAGACAGTGTGCAGAAGCAATGGAAGACGCAGGCAGATACATTGCATAAATACTGGAATCAGCAGATGGAGGTGGTGTTTATGCCCGAAGGTAGAAGAGGCCATCAAGATTATAGCCGATATATCAACGGAAGAATCTGGACCCCTTATTCTTTGATTGCTTCAGGAAGCGCGATGCCAGGAAAGAATGCCGAAGTGGCGATCGAGGAATTGAGGAAAGATGTCGAGGAATGGAAATTGGCCAATCAAAAAATTTGGCAGCAGTATTGGAATCCTTTTGCAGCTCAAGCACCCAATCATTTATTATGGCCTGAGGTATGGCGAAATCAAAAGTAGCGTATCAAGGATAATGCTAAAGTGCTATTGTAATTGCCTCTCTCGTAATAGCTGAATTGGTTGGCTTGAGAGGGATTGGGTCGGATGGGTAAGATGCTCTGTCCGTATTCAATAAGAAAAGAACTTTGCTCTGTAAATTTAAAAGCCAATCCAAAGGAGGCCCCAATGTCCCAAGGATCAAAAGGAGGTCCATAAGAGGCTTCACTCATTTGACGGCTGAATCCGTTGGTCATGACGGTTTGATTGGCGAGGTAGGCTGCATAAATGCCGGTATGAATTCGGAGTCGATTGTTCCAATCCAATTGCCATTGCAAGGGTATTTGAATGTAATGTAATCTGAAAGCAAATGTATTGTGATTAAGCGTATCGATAGGAGCTCGGCTTCCTTTGCTGTTGTATTCTATGCCCAAAGAAAAGTGGTTGCGTTCATTGATGTTGGCTTTGACAGTAGCACCTAAGACAGCCCCAAATTTGTCAAATCCGCCCAAACCATCTCCGCTCATCTGACTTGTCATAGGACCTATTTTGATTCCCATTGCAAATCTTTGAGTTCCATTTCCCTCTTCGTTTTGGCTCCAGCCAGAGAGATATGCAACGACTAAAGCGAGTGTGATTACATTATTCCACTTCATATTCTGCGGCATTGATAATCTCTTGGTTGGTAGGATTAATGAGATAGGCTACAACGGTACAATTCTCTCCGGCCCAATTGCTATTCAATGGAAAGGTATAGCTAGTTGTTTTGATGGAGTTAGCAGCAGGATTATTGGCAATGGAGTTGCCCATGGGCTCTGTAACGGCGGCTCTCAATACATGTTTATGGTGATAGTCTTCTACTTCTGGTGGGGTTTGATCATAGTCTACTTGCGGGGAAATAATATCAGACTCAACAATTAATACCACTAGCTGATAATTTCCTGTTAGGTTGTCTTGAAATTGTGTGGCGGTATGGATATTGATAACGTTGTCTTCTGGTACAAAATCTGCCTCCAGTTGAATGGCTGCTGAGGGAGTAAGATCTTTTTGGGATGAGATAGTGCTTCTCCAGGTATCAGGGTTGTCGGGATCTAGCCAAACAAAGCTGCTTAATCCCCCTAATCTATCAATACGGGCGCAAGGATTAAAACCGCCATTGAGTTGAGACCAATAAAGATTTCCCGGTGTGGTGTTGTAGTTAGCTGTAAAGGGTGGAGCGCTTACGGCTGCCAGTGTTCCTGCATGGATAGAAATCGTTACCATTCTTTCCCCTAGTATGGAATCCATTTCATTTACCAATCGCGTGGAAGCTGGACAAAATCCACACAGATGACCTGTAAATTCTTCGACAAGCACATTCTTTTGTGGATTGGCGAGGAGATTAAAAGAAGGGGCCGGTCCATATTTCTCCTCTTTATATCGGTATTTAATATTCGAATAGGGTTGTTCAATTTGATCGCAGCTAATCAGATACAATGCGGCTATCCAGAGGAAAATATTTTTTTTCATGACTTAAAAACTACTAGTGATACTTAATTCAAAACCATTGGTGGCAGGAACTGCGCGACAAACACCTCCGATGCAAAACACCCCTTCTCTTCTTTTACCATAGCCAAGTGTAATACGATGCGGCCCATTGATGTATCCAACCGTACCAAACAGATAGTTGATTCTTTTGTTTTCATCTGAATTTCCACTGTTGTATTGATTTATAACGCCTATTGTCCAATGTGGAGAGTGGGTATATTCTACTACGATGGTTTCCCAACTTCCTTTGTCTTGCTTGGTGTTCAGCGTTTGCAGTTCTATTCTTATGTTGTCCTTTTTGGTAATCTTATAACCGAGTTCGAGCACATTGATATTGGCATATACCATCCCCTTGAAAGTATTGGTTACGGGAGTAACAAGGGTATTGAATTCCATGTAGTAAAATGTATAACTGGCGGAAAATTCTTTGCTGAGTTTTCGTTTGATTTCAACATTAAAATCTCTCACATATTTTTCAGGTCCAAATCCAAGAGAGTTCAGTTTATACCCTTGTGTTCTGGCTTCTAGGCCGCTATACCGGGTGGTATCCAGACTGTTGGCAGCGGCATAACTCACAGAGATATTGGTGCCATAGGGACCTCCCAATTTGCTCCCCTTTGGGATCATGTAAAAAAGTTCTAACATAAAACTTGCTTCGCCGGTAAACGGAGTGGCATAAGGATACAAAGTAGCCGCTAAGTTACACGTGTGCTGTCGGGTAATGGCAGGTGTATAATTAATGGGCACATCAAAAAGTTTTAGATTTCTGTCGGCTCGAAAGCTGAGATTGTCAATACTCTTGGCCATCGCATTGAATCCAAACCCTTTTTTACTGTAGGAGGTGTTCAAGAAAATCCCTCGGCCATTGCGGTAGATATATCCATTATCGGCGCTGGGATCGTTGATTTTATGGGCGTATTCACCCAACATCATCCAACCTCCTCGTTGTACTAAAAACCTACCAGAATACATGGCTACATTGTCAGGAAGTACAAACACCAAACTGTCTTGAAATAAATTCCCTCCTTCTTGATACTTGCTCAAAAAATTTCCACCTATGGTGATGTTCGTCTTTGCCTCCCGCCAATTGGAATGAAGTTCGTTGAGGAGTATTTCTCCATCCACTCCCCTGATGATACCTTCTGCATGAATAATGGAATTATTAAAATCTAATCTTTGTTTAGCATAGATTCCCTTCAGTGTGGTGCTTTTATGGGGCCTAAAGATGACTCGAGCGCCATCCAAGGCGTTGTCTATGCCAAGGTTTGGTTCCCAATAAGTTCGGAGTGTCAATCCATTGCCAAATTGCTCATAGAAATTTCCAATGGTAATTTCCAGGGTGGAGTCCGCGTAAGTGAGATAGCGATTTCCAATACCCGTACCGCGGTATCTATTTTGTGCACTAAATCCTTGAATAGCGTTTTGGTAACTTTCAATGCGCCAACCGGCCGTGACTTTTCCGTAAGTATAGGTGAAATTTCCAAACCCATTGATGGCGGATTTGGCCGGGGGAACTGTAGCATTGATTAGACTATCTTCTTGATATTGTTGGGCTAAAAATTGAAAGTTTCCTCTCAGAATGCCTTGTGGAGATTGATTTTGGCCAATTGCAAAAGAGCCGATGCAAGACAAGAGGATCAAGACGCTGTATTTCATGCTCAAATATAGGAAGATTGGCAATTTTTAGGAAAGAATGCCACGTTAGTTATTCAGTAAATAATGTTACTTTTGCATTTTAGCGAAATCATGAATGTAAATAATTATTGTGTCATCATGGCAGGAGGAATCGGTTCCCGATTTTGGCCCATGAGTAAAACCGCCTTCCCGAAGCAATTTCACGACATATTGGGGGTTGGCAAAACTTTGATTCAACAAACGCATGATCGATTTTTACCTTTATGTCCCACTGAGAATATATTGGTGGTGACCAATGAGCGATACCGCGATTTGGTATTAGAGCAGTTGCCAACGCTTAAATCGGAACAAGTGCTTTGTGAGCCATTCATGCGCAATACCGCTCCGTGCGTAGCCTACGCGGCGCATTGGATTTTTGAAAAGAATCCAGCGGCTAACATTGTAGTGGCCCCAAGCGATCATTTGATATTGAATGAAGCTGAATTCATCAAAACCATTGAATTGAGCTTTGAACAAGCAGAACATGGAGATTTGGTGACATTGGGTATTAAACCTACACGCCCTGATACGGGCTATGGCTATATTCAGTGGGAGGATGATGCTAGTGTGATGGGCGATAGAATCAAAAAAGTGAAGACGTTTACAGAGAAGCCAGATTTGGAATTGGCAAAGGAATTCATTGCCAGTGGTGATTTTTCTTGGAACAGTGGTATTTTTATTTGGAAAGTGGGTAGTATCCTCGAGGCATTTCAGAAATATTTGCCTGATATGGAAAGGGCTTTTGCGGAAGGTCAAGGAAAATATGGTACTCCAGAAGAACAAAGTTTTATCAATGCCATGTATTCCGCTTGTGAAAACATCTCCATTGATTACGGAATCATGGAAAAGGCCAAAAATGTGAAGGTGGTGCTGAGTGATTTTGGCTGGAGTGATCTGGGCACTTGGGGTTCATTGCATGGACACTTGCAACATGATGATCATCGCAATGGAGTGGTAGGGAATCATGTTTTAACCTACAATTGCAGCAATACCTTGGTCCGTGTGCCAAAAGACAAGCTTGTGGTGCTGCATGGATTGAATGGGTACATAGTAGTGGATTCAGGGAATACACTTTTGGTTTGTAAAATGGAGGATGAGCAAAAGATCAAATCTTTTGTCAACGATATCAAAATCAATAAGGGAGAAGAGTGGGTTTAGTAACTTACATGGCGGACAATCCACGCGCGTAATTCTTCTAAATTTTGTTTTTTCTGAGCGGAAATAAAAATAACATCGGTTTGAGCATGGTTCATCCATGTTCTTTTCAATGTTGCCAAAGTGTGTTTTCTTAAATGTTCGTCCGCTAATATCTCTTCTTCTGGATCGGGATGGTAGGCATCTATTTTATTAAAAAGCAATAGTGTTTTTTTATGGCCACTTTCAATATCCTTGAGCGTGTCATTCACCACTTTGATATGATCTTCAAATTGGGGATGTGACAAATCCACCACATGAATCAATAAATCAGATTCTCTTACTTCATCTAGCGTGCTCTTGAAAGATTCAATTAAATCATGGGGTAGTTTTCTAATGAAGCCAACCGTATCGCTCAACAAGAACGGTTGATTGTCTAATACCATTTTTCGTACTGTGGTATCGAGGGTAGCGAATAATTTATTTTCCGCAAAGACATCACTTTTACTCAAGACATTCATCAGCGTGCTCTTGCCTACATTGGTATAACCCACCAACGCTACTCTTTTGAGGCCTCCGCGATTGCCGCGTTGCGTGCGTTTTTGACGATCGATGACTTCTAGCTCTTTTTTCAAAAAAGCAATGCGGTCACGCACAATTCGTCTGTCTGTTTCAATTTCTTGCTCACCAGGTCCTCTCATACCAATCCCTCCTTTTTGTCTTTCCAAGTGACTCCACATTTTGGTGAGTCGAGGTAATAGATATTGGTATTGGGCTAACTCTACCTGGACTTTTGCATGAGCTGTTCTGGCTCTATTGGCAAAAATGTCGAGGATGAGATTGTTGCGGTCAAGGATTTTAACCTTCTTGTCTTCATTGTTAAAAATCTGTTCCAGATTGCGCAATTGGGAGGGAGCGAGCTCATCATCGAAAATCACCATGTCCACATCATTTTCGAAAACGAAGGTTTTGATTTCTTCTATTTTGCCGCTTCCTACAAATGTTCTGGAATCAGGATGAGGAAGACTTTGTGAGAATCTTTTCAAAGTAAGAGCATGAGCGGTTTCTGCTAAAAAGGCCAACTCATCGAGATACTCTTCCAAGAGGGCTCTGCTTTGTTGTTGAGTGATTATGCCGACAAGTACACAGGTCTCCTGCCTTTTGGCAGTTACAATAAGTTTGGCCATTAAGGTGTGCGAAACGTTAGAATAAATTTAGACAGTGCAGTAATTTCTTCATCACTGAGTCTGCCCTGAAAAGGGGGCATGGCGCCTTTTCCATTTTTAATCTGTGAGATGATTTCTTCTTCTTTTAATAAGGAAGTATTCAGCGGTTTGGAACCTCCAACGGACATGGTTCCATCCATTCCATGACAGGCAGCACAACGCGTAGTGTACAAATCTTTAGCGTTAATGGCGCCTGGTGGGGGAGTAGGAGTATCGCCACAACTCCAAAGCATCAGAGAAAAAGCAAGAAAAAAGAAAGCTCTCATTAAAACCAACCTCTATTATGATCTAAAAAGCCGATTGGCCATGGAATAGAGAGCATCATGATGATGAATCCAATCAGGAAGAACCAAAAGATGGTGTTGTACCTCTTTTGAAGATCGGCGATTTTTTTTCCTTTGATGTGTCCGATAGAAATAAGGATAATAGAAATAAGCATCATGGAACTGTGCTCCATGATAAAGAAGCGGTTGTCTGGAAGTTTTATTTCTGGCGTTCCTTTTAATGCCATGAATTTCATGAACCATAACACTAATCCAAGCAATAGCTGCGTGTGAACAATCATCATACTGAGCATGGACCATTTGCTTGCTTTGGCATCTGCGTTATTTCTATTCATGAAAGCATGAACGATGGTCCATAATATCATGAAGACAGCTACATATCGTAAAAATGAATGGAGGTGATTGATTCCTGTGTACATATTTTTGAATTTAGGCAAATATAATGTTTTGTATTCAATCTAAGTTATCGCATTTTTGACCTATGAATAAAATGATTTACAATGTCACCGTGAGTGTCGATGAGCCCGTTCATGAGGATTGGTTGCATTGGATGAAGACGGTACATGTTCCCGATGTGATGGCCACGGGTTTTTTTACGAGCAGTAAAGTCTGTAGGGTTTTAGCGCATGAAGAGGGCGGGGTGACCTACGCTATTCAGTATGTGGTGAAGAATAGACAGGCCTACGACGAGTATCAAGCGCTTCATGCACCGCAATTACAAGCGCAACATGCTGAACGGTTTGGGGCTCAAACAGCAGCGTTTAGGACCTTATTGGAGATTTTACATGAAGAAGAGCAATAGGAGGGTTTATTTTGTGGAATCTACCTCTTTTTTGAACTTTCCTGTTTTTTTGTCAAAACCATAAGGACAATGCTTGCATCCACTTTGACAACAGTGCCCTCTTTTCAGGTGGTACTGCTCGGTGAACACAATATACCCCTCCTCCGAATAATAAAAATCTCCTTCCTCAATGGGTATTTTTTTGTTAAAAGACATAGGACAAAATTGGTAAACTAACTATTAAACAACAATAAAAAAACACGATGGTTCATCCTGAATACTTTGATTTCTCTGAATCTGTCAAAAGTCATCATTTATGGCATGTGAAAAGATGGATAGCCAACAATGAGTGGGAAGGAGGTAACAAGTGGTTTAAGTTGAAATACAATTGGCTTCAAGCACAAGAAAAGGGATTTTCTTCCATCGTTAGTATTGGTGGAGCATGGAGTAATCACCTGAGTGCTTTGGCTTATGCAGGTGATCATTTGGGATTGAATACCATTGGATTGATCCGCGGAGCGTGGAGATCAGCACATCCCACGCCATCTATGTTGGAGATGGAAGGCAATGGAATGAAATTGATCGGATTGGATACTGCGATCTATGAAATGCGCGATACTGAGGATTTTAAAGTGTGGCTTAGAGACCAATATCCCAATTCTTACTTCATCCCTGAGGGAGGAGCCAATTATTGGGGATTGATGGGAGCAATGGAAATGCTGGATGAGAGAGATCAGCAAGATTATGATACCATTTGGTTGGCTGGAGGAACGGGTACCACGGCAGCGGGGGTGTTATTGAGTGCGGCAGCTCATCAAAAAGTGCATGTGGTCTTTGCATTGAAGGCCTCAGAGGATGAGCTGAGGGAAATGGTGGCAGCTAAATTAAAATGGTTGATTCAAGATAATGAATCTTTGGAGGATTTGATGAGTCGATTAATAGTATACGGCGATGATCAATGGGGAGGTTATGGGAAGGGAGATCAAAGATTATTTGATTGGATCAATGAATGGGAGGATAAGGGATTGCCATTAGATCGAGTATATACAGCAAAACTGTGGTGGTGCATAGTACAAAATATACAATATTCACGGGAGGCAGATCGTAATTTAATGATTCACACAGGAGGATTACAAGGCAACCAAAGCATTACTTTCTCTTGATCCAAGATTCTGGATTTTGTGCAGTGCCTTTGATATTGTTCACAGACCACAACTCAAAATGTAAAACCGCTTCATCATCTGTCATCCCCACAGATCCGATGCTTTGCTTGGCGTTGACTTTATCTCCTACTTTCACGCTAACTTGGGCTAGTCCGGAATAAACCGTTTTGTAAGTGCCATGCGTAACAATAATATTGTAACCCGCACCGGGAATGCTGAATACAGAGCTTACGGTTCCTGAAAAAACACATAACACCGTTTCACCTTGTTTAGTGGTAAAATCCAGACCGTTGTTATTAAGTACAATATCTTCCAACGAGGGGTGATTGTGTTTTCCAAAGCGAGAGGTAATGGCCCCATGGCTTACGGGCCATGGTAAATTGCCTTTATTGTTTTCAAAATTGCTATTCATGGAGAGCACTTCTGGTGCAAGTTCAATTTTGGTGGGGGCGCTGGAGGATTTGGCAGTGGCTGTAATCTTTGGGCTTTCTATTTTTTCGGTTTTTCCTGTGGTGGCATTCTTAATCAATTCTTTGGCTTTATTGGCTTTTTCTTGTTCTCTCTTTCTCTCAGCAGCCAATTCTTGATTGATTACCTCTTGAATCTTGTTACTCAATTTTTTCCTGTCTGATTCTTGCTTTTTTTGTTGCTTTCTCAGGGCCGAAGATTCCTTTTTAAGGGATTGAAGTTTGCTTTGCTGGGCAATCTTATCTTGGTTAATCTCTAGCTTCACCACCTCTTGTTCTTGTTTAAGTTGGGCTACCTCTGCTTTGCTTTGGATCATGAAGCCAATTTTTTCTTGGAGCTTTAATTCTGTTTCCTTGATGATAGCCACCTGCTTTCGGCGGGTTTCACCGAGAGATTGCATTAGTTTGAATCGCTTGTAGGCTTGGTAGAAATCAGACGAGGCGAGAATGAATACAATTTGATTATAAGAAGACCTATTTTTATAGGCTTGATAAATCATCTTGGCATATTCATTTTTTAAAGATTGGAGTTGAAATTCAAGGTCTTGAATTTGTTGTCCGTTGTGTTTGATATTTAAATCCAAAGAAACCATTTCTTGATCGATACTTTGAATCATATTTTCTCTATATCTTATCTGCTCATTGAGAATGGCAATTTGATTGGAGGTGAGCTTTTGATTCTTCTCAGATTCAGCAATTAGTGCTTTGGTTTCTTTTATTTTCTGACTGATTTGATCGCGTTGTGATTGGAGCGCTTCTTTTTTATTGGTTTGACCGATAATCAACGGTGTTACCAATAGCATAAGTGCGGGAATGAGGATAAAAAAGAGTTTTTTCAATTTCATAGTTTCTTTTTTATTTCATAGTCTTCAGGTATTTCAAAGGGAAAATCAAAAAGTCGGTCACTCACCATCCTGTTGGTTTCCCAATGAAAAATATATTCCTCCGATCCATCTCGGACAATGATTGATCCTTGAGTAGGAAACGTTAATGTTGGATTTTCATTGTTCCAATTTTCATATTCAATGGTGATGGTCTTTTGCGTCAATAAATCAGTGAATTGCATTTTGTTCAACAAGAAACTTTTGCCATCTATCCAAAATTGTGAGATGATCAATCCCTCTTCATCAATTCGTTGTAGTTTTCTTTTTTCTCTTTCTGTTTCTACTTTTTGCAAGGAGTCGCCCAGTTGATTGATGAAATTGATATTTTTCTTTAATCTTCTTTTATATCTAGTATTCACTACATAAGTGGAGTTTTGAACGCTACTCTTGAATTTACCGCCCACCTTATCTACCCCGATAGGTTGTCCTAAAAGGATGCTTTGAAGATCGGCCAGATCAATGTCAAAGTGAATCCAATTTTCTATTTCGGTAATAGAGGAAATATAACCAAATTTATTATCAGGAATCTTCGATAACAAGCGAAGACTGTCCTCTGTAATCAATGCCCTAGCAACTTCAATTCCTAATGCAGGTGATAATGATAGCCACACAGCGCTGTCTTTGGACATGCGGATATTGGCTTTAAAACTAGTCTCCTCCTCCGCAGCTATCACTTTACCCTCTATCTTCATTCCGAGATGATGGTATTGTAGCCATGTTTTTTCGTTTTGCTTCAGTATGTAAAGAGCAGAACGTGGTCTGAGGGTTTCATTGGGTGTAATGGGTTGAACCCTTGGATAGATTTTACAACCAACGCTAACTAGCATCAAATACACGAAGCAATATGTCCAGTGGTTTTTTAAGGGCATGCAGGTTGCAATTGTTGAATCCATTGGTTCCACTTCAAATTTTCTTTGAGCGGTTGTAAATAAACACAACTAGTAGCGAGCTCATTTTTTTTTGCAAAGTATTGATGCGCCATCAGCGCGTCATAGAATTCTGTTTTGTTGAAATCATCTACCTGCAGTGAATTCCCTTGTTGGATGTGATAGGCGTTTTTAAAGTAACGACTACTTTTCTCATTTTTTATTTC
>CANHWU010000012.1 GCA_947464415.1 Flavobacteriales bacterium | reverse complement strand
TCTGTAGGGGTAGGAATCGTAGTTTCTGCGGGAACAGCGGAGGTTAGAGTATCTAGTGGGTTGTTTTGAACCAATAATGAATCTGGAATAATGCTGGCATCCATTTCCGTTATCGTGGATTCTGCTTTGCAAGGACAAAAGGGAAAGGCGATAAATACAAATAGGGTAGAAGCTAACCAAATAATTAAAGGAATCGTGAAGCGGTGCTGAAACTCCTTTTCTATTGTGATTTTATATAGCCAAATCAAAAGCCCAATTGTGACAATGTTTTTGATAAAAGCTTCTAATGGAGTCATGGGAATCAACTGACCAAAGCAACCGCAATTGCCATTCATTGCGCCATGTTTGACCATCTCAATACTCAAGTGCGTGCAGAACACAATCAATAACAAAATCGTAGCGGGAATGACAAATTTTTTCAAATAATGGGGCTGAAGAATGGCAACGGCTACCGCCAGTTCAATTCCCAGCATGATTCTGGCGAAATAAGGTGCAGAGCACCAATCCGCAATACCTAAATCAATCATTTGTTTTTCAAACCCCCAAATGGGGTCCATTTTTGCCACAGCAGAAACCAAGAAAAGGAGGGAAATAAGGATTCTTAAAATCCACGCAATCGTATTCTTATTCATATTTTAAAATTTGCAACGCGACACTATAAAATCATGCCAAATAAAGCATTCTATTTTACTTTTGGCGCCGATGCAAAGAAAAATATTTTTATTGCTTTTTGTTAGTTTTTTCCTTTTAAAAAATGTAAAGGGAAATAACGAGGTGCATTCTCCATTTCCGACATGGCGAAAGGCCGCATTTTCTCATCCAGAAAATGCTCGACGAGTAGCTATTTTACTCGATGCTTCTTTAGGTTTTTTTGGTGTGCACAGAATGTATCTTGGCACCAGTCCTAAAATCCCTGTCTTCTACACGCTTTCCATGGGCGGGGGCGGTGTTTTGTGGTTAGTTGATTTGGGAGTGCTCATTATGCACAAGGATATTTCTCCCTTTTTAAATAACCCTAAAATGTTAATGTGGTCGGAAAAAAGCCCTGCATCACTGCCTGCGATTAGCCAATAAAATCGGTGGGCCTCCATTAAAGGGGTTGTTATTCCCTCCTATCGATTTGGCATTTAATCCCGCGGCGCTGATAATGGCACGAGCGCCAAATTTATTTCTGATGTCATCTAGCGCGGAGTACAGCTCTATGCGCTCTTCTGATTCGTCAAACAAATTGATTTGTTGCCCCCCACTCACGAGATGACTGAATTTTACCCCAATCAACCGAATGAGCATACGGCGATCAAACAGCTTATTGAATAATTCATGCACTTGAGGAATCAATACATGATCTGATGAGGTGTAGGGAATCCTGGCTTGTACAGTGTGGGTTTGAAAATCTGAATAACGAATTTTTACGGTCACGCAGGAAGTCAACTTGTGTCCTTGACGCAGTTGATAGGCGAGATTCTCCGTCATCGCCACCATTAGCCCTTTGAGCTTAGGGATGTCGGTAGTGTCTTGATCAAAGGTTCTTTCAGACGAAATGCTTTTTCTTTCTTGGTAAGGAATCACCGGAGTGGGATCATCGCCATTTGCTTTTTTCCAAATGATCAATCCATTTTCTCCTAACGCCGCTTGCATAAGGTCGGCTTCCATTTCTTGAATAGTACCAATTTTCTGAATTCCTAAATTGCGGAGGGTTTGGTAGGTTTTATCTCCCACCATGGGAATTTTCCGGATAGAAAGTGGTGCCAAGAATGGTTTTTCATTGCCTTGTTCTACCCACAGTTGGTTATTGGGTTTGGCTTCTCCGGTGGCTACCTTAGAGACCGTTTTGTTGATGGAAAGTCCAAATGAAATCGGCAGGCCCGTCTCTTTGATTACCCGCTGCCTGAGTTCTGCAGCAAAACGATAACAACCAAAAAACTGATCCATTCCACTGAGATCACAGTAAAATTCATCAATAGACGTTTTTTCAAAAACAGGCACGCTCCCTTGTACAATCTCACTGACCATGTCTGAGTACTTGAGATAATTATGCGAATTGCCTTTGATTATGATCGCCTCGGGGCATAATTGCTTGGCTAATTTCATAGGCATCGCAGAATGTACCCCAAATTTTCTGGCTTCATAGCTGCATGCCGCTACCACCCCTCTATCACTTGTTCCGCCCACCAAAATGGGTCTTCCATTGAGGCGGCTGTCCATCAACCGCTCCACGGACACGAAAAAAGTGTCCATGTCCATGTGCATGATCGAGCGCTCTTTTGACATATTGATTTTGCTTGTTACGAAAATAGGTTGAAAAAAAGGGATAATCGAAGATGTGGATATTTTTCTAAACTGTTGATGGTGAAGCAAAATACTGAAAATCAGGTGGGAAAGAAAGTCTTTTTTATTGCTTATATTCGCTTTTTGAACTTTAGGAAATGAGTGAACAAATAAAAGTAGGCGTTTTAGGGGGAGGAAGTTGGGCTACCGCTTTGGTAAAGTTGTTGTGTTCCCCAAGTACAAAGGTGCATTGGTGGATGCGAAATGAGGAGGCGATTCAACATATTCAACAGTTTGGACACAACCCCAATTACATTCAGAGTATTGAATTTGACCTGGACCAATTGGTTGTTACCTCTGATTTACAACAGGTGGTAGATGCCTGTGATTATTTAGTAGTGGCCATTCCATCGGCGTTTTTACATGAAACCATGGATCATTACAAACCAATTGGTTTGGAAAAGAAAATCATTTTTTCCGCCGTCAAAGGAATTGTCAATGAGTTTGACGCCATCCCCGCCCGGTATTTTCATAAGCATTTTAATATTCCATATGAGCAAATTGGCATTATCTGTGGCCCTTGTCACGCAGAGGAAGTGGCGATGGAGAAGTTGTCTTATTTAACCATAGGAGCCATTGATATTCAACAAGCGGAAATCATGAGTCAACGACTGGCTTGTCGTTTTATCAAAACCACCACCACGGAGGATGTTTTTGGAGCAGAATTAGCCGCCATTTTGAAAAATGTCTATGCGGTAGCTTCGGGAATCTGCCATGGAATTGGCTTTGGTGACAATTTTCAGGCGGTGTTGGTATCCAATGCCATCCGAGAGATTGAGCGGTTTTTAGACTCTGTGCATGAGGTACATCGTGACGTTAAGTCATCTGCTTATTTGGGAGATTTGATGGTAACGGCCTATTCACCGTATTCTCGAAACAGAACCTTTGGAACCATGATAGGCAAAGGATACAGCGTGAAATGGGCTACCATAGAGATGAACATGGTTGCAGAGGGTTACTATGCTACGAAAGGGATCCATGCCATCAATCAAAAGTTTCAGGTGGATATTCCTGTGGCAGATGCCGTCTATCGCATTTTGTATGAAAAGGCCTCTCCTGCGATGGAAATGCGCAAGCTCACGGAACTTCTCAATTAAACTCTATGCTGCAACCAGAGGCGTTTAAAATTGTCTGATGATTATGCTTCTGAGATGGTTTTTTACGATATCGCTCACATTGTGGGGTCTGAAAAGCCATTTGCAAATTGCATTTACAGAGAACAATGGACAGTGGCCTCAAGAGGTTCTTATGATGTCTGAGGTCAAAGGAGGTCGCGCGTGGTTTTTAAAAGATGGTATTCGCTATCAGTTGTTTTCCAATGAAACTTTGGCGCAAATGCATCCGCAAAAAGGGGATGAGTCCGAGCATCCTGCTGTATTCAAGTCCCATGTTTTTGATGTAAAATGGGAAGGTGGTAGCAGTACAATAGCCAATGGACGACACTCAAAGATTCATAAAAAACACTTCTACCTCAGCGGGGGAAAAGGGGAAAACGCATCGGTATTTGAGGAGTTTGAACAACCAATGGTATATCCCGGTGTTGATTTGCGTTGGAGAGGGGCAGGAAATGCTTTGAAGTATGAATGGGTGATACATCCCAATGTTCATCCCGCCATAATATCACAACAATACGACTCCTCCGTTCGCTTACATGTTGAAAGTGACGGCCTCCATATTATCAATGAGACCGGTGAGATGATTGAAAAGCATCCGTACTGCTATCAAATCATCGAGGGAAAAGTCATTGAGGTTAGCTCCCAATTTGTTTTATCTCACCAAAAAGTAAGCTATCAGTTAGGAAATTACGATCCCCATTATGAACTCGTGATTGATCCGGAAATTATTTTCTCTACCTATGTGGGAGCCACTTCTTCCAATTTTGGATTCACCGCATGCAATGATTTGGAAGGAAATTTGGTGAGTGGGGGAATTAGTTTTGGACAAAATTATCCAGTGACCCCAGGGGCCGTCAGCTCCAATTTCAATTCCACGACTGGTAATTTTTATGACATTGTAATTTCTAAATTCAATCAGGATGGCTCCCAATTATTGTACAGCACCTTTCTCGGTGGCAGCAAACAAGAAACTCCGCACAGTATTGTTGTCAATAATGACAACGAGATAGTAGTGCTTTCGGTTACCGGGAGTGATGATTTTCCTGTTACGGCAGGATGTTACCAAAATGTTTTTGCAGGAGGGGTGGGCTTTGGAATGGCCGCCTTGTTTATCGGTACACATCCCGAGGGAACCGATTTTGCCATCTCTAAAATAGGTGTCAATGGCAACCTAGCGTCCTCCACTTTTGTTGGGCTAGATGCCAATGATGGCATCAATCGAGCCGCGGGACTGTTCTACAATTACGGGGATGTTTTTAGAGGGGAGATCAATGTAGATGACAATGATAATGTTTATGTGGCCTCTGTGACAGAAGGAAATTTCCCTATAGCTGGGAGTCCTGCTCAATCAGTATTCGGTGGAGGGAGTTGCGATGGGGTTTTTTTTAAGCTAGACGGAAGCCTATCTAATCTTTTGTATAGCAGTTACTATGGCGGTTCAGAGGCCGATGCTTGTTATTCCATTCAGTTTGGCATTGATGGTTTTCCTATTATTTGCGGTGGAACTAAAAGCCCCGATTTTCCTCTTGCAGCAGGGGGAAATGACGCAAGTCACAACGGCGATGTGGATGGGTTTGTTTTGCGCATACACCCGTTTAGTTTTACTACTTTGAATGGAACTTTTATTGGAACCGGAGATTATGATCAAGCTTATTTTATTCAAACAGATTATAACAATAACATTTTTGTTTTGGGCCAAACCACAGGATCCATGCCCATCACAGCCGGCTGCTATGGACAAGCCAATAGTGGTTTGTTTGTCAAAAAATACAACGCCACTTTATCCAATTTGATTTGGAATACAACGATAGGGACAGGCAGCGGTGAGATCGATATTTCCCCCACGGCGTTCTTGATCAGCGATTGTGAACAAATTTATTTCAGTGGTTGGGGAGGCGCTGTCAACCATTTGTGCGGAAATAATCCCTATAGTTGTTTGGCTGTGAATAGCACCACCAGCGGCTTACCGATTACTCCCGATGCCATGCAACCCGTTACTGATGGCAGTGATTTTTACTTATGCGTGTTATCCCCCAATGCTACGCAATTGGTGTATGGTTCTTATTACGGAGGGGCCAGCTCTTCCGAGCATGTGGATGGCGGAACTTCTCGATTCAATAAAAATGGTTTCGTCTATCAAGCTGTGTGCGCCGGCTGTTCTGGGGGTGATGATTTTCCCACTTCGCCCGGTGCCGTTAGCAGTGTCAATCCGAGCACGGGTTGCAATATTGCGGTTTTTAAATTTTCCTTGAGTCCTATTTATGCCGAAGCCAATCTCAACACACCTCCTCAAGTTTGCGTGAATGAGGTGGTGTCTTTTAATAATCTTTCCACTGGGGCAACGCAGTATCAATGGTTTTTTGGGGATGGGGCAAACTCAACAGCATTCGAACCCAATCATCAATACACCGCACCGGGAGATTATATTGTCCAGTTGGTAGCTTCTGACAATGTACTCTGTTTATTAGGAGATACTGTAGAAATTCCCATCAGCATCATTCCTTTTCCTGATGTTGATGTGATGGCAGATCTCGGTATCTGTGAAGGCGATTCTATTCAACTAATGGCCACGTCCACGGACCCGGTATTGTGGTCGCCTGCAGAACTTTTAAATGACAACACTATCAATAATCCTTGGGCCCAACCCTCCACTACCACTACCTTCACAGCATCCACCCAAAATATCTGCGGCGCTGCAGAGGACGCGGTGGAGGTGACCGTGTACCCTGTTAATTTATCGGTCTCACCCGATCAGAGTATATGCGCAGGACAAAGCGTGGTTTTATCCGCCGCTGGTGGGGTGAGTTATGTTTGGTCTCCCATCACAGGATTATCCGATCCTGGCATTTCCAACCCCGTTGCCTCACCCTCCAACACTACTGAATACATTGTTCAAATGATAACAGCCGACAATTGCGTTGCCATTGATACTATAACCATTGAGGTGTTCAATTCTATTCCCGGTCCAAATACCATTACCAATATCATAGCATGTGCCGGAGAACCTTTGCAATTGATTGCGGAAAACGCGCTGACTTGGGAGTGGTCACCACCCGAGTTCTTTGTAGATAATACCCTTCAAAATCCGATTGTTTTTCCCACTTCGAGCATGGTTGTTACCGTGGCCATGACCAATGCCTGTGGATTCGGTACGGCGCAAATTCAGATTCAATATGAGCAACCAGAGGTGATATTAAATGGAGCGAACCAAGTGTGCTTTGGAGATAGCGCATGGGTAATAGCCAGTGGGGCGGACAGTTATGAATGGTCTCCGTTGGATTGGGTTGTATTAGAGAACAACCAAGAAGCGGTCATTCAACCCAATATATCAGGATATCTAATGGTAGAAGGAGAGGATGTTTTTGGCTGTTTGGATCAAGACTCGTTGTTTATAGAAATTTTGCCACTTCCCTCCTTGTCATTGCCGGATAGTGTTTTTTTTGAGTACCCCGGAATGGCTTGGGTGACAGCCAACACCAATGTTACAGTTGGTCTTTGGGAACCCAATGAAAACATTTCATGTGATACCTGCCTTTCTATTTCGGCACAGCCCCCCTACCCCACTCAATACACGTTCATTATTTCCGATGCCGCTGGTTGCGGCGCAAGAGACAGTGTCTGGATAATTCCCGAGTATGCCTGTTGGGTCCCTAATACCATTACACCCAATGGAGATGGGGTGAATGATGGATTTGTGGTGCAATCATTTCTACCCTTACAGCAATTCCAATTACAAGTATTTGATCGGTGGGGACAATTGGTTTTTGAAACTCTCCAACAAGATCGCGGGTGGGACGGCAGCTTCAGAGGATATTATGTTCCTCAAGATGTGTACACTTGGATATTGAAATTTGAAAACCAAGAAGGTCCTCAAATAAGAAAAGGACATGTGACGGTTTTGCGTTGATTGCGCTTATTTTTGGCAAAAATCTAGTAGATGAGTTATCAATTTATTTCCATAGAACAAGAAGGTCATATCGCCATTCTGACCATCCAACGTCCTGATCAGCTCAACGCTTTGAACAAATCCACCATAGAGGAGTTGAATGCGGCATTGAATCAATTGGATGTGGATGATGCCGTCCGAGTAATCATCCTCACGGGATCAGGTACAAAAGCATTTGTCGCGGGAGCCGATATCAAGGAGTTTGCTGCGTTCAGTATTGAGCAAGGAGAAGCATTGAGCCGCGATGGACAAAGATTATTATTTGATCGAGTGGAGAACATGTCAAAACCGGTAATCGCAGCGGTCAATGGTTTTGCGCTGGGAGGTGGATTGGAGTTGGCGATGAGCTGCCATTTTAGATACGCTTCGGAAAATGCCAAATTGGGATTGCCCGAGGTTACTTTGGGAGTCATTCCTGGATATGGGGGCACACAGCGTCTGGCGCAGTTAGTAGGCAAAGGAAAAGCATTGGAAATGATTACCTCTGCCATTATGTTGAATGCACAAGAGGCGTTGCAATGGGGTTTGGTAAATTTGGTGGTTCCTCAAGAAGAGCTCTTGAATAAATGTAAAGAGATAGCACAAAAGATTTCTGGCAACTCTCCTCGCGCTATTACTGCCGCCATTACGTCCGTAAATGCCGGATATGCTCATGCCAAGGTTGGTATGGAAAGAGAGCAAAAAGAATTTGGGTTGTGTTTTGGTACAACAGATTTCAAAGAAGGTACCACGGCATTTATGGAAAAAAGAAAACCCTCTTTTACTGGAAAATGATTACAGTAGAGGTTATTAATCACTCTCCCTATCCATTGCCTCAATATGCCACAGAATGGTCGGCAGGAGTGGATGTTAGAGCGAATTTAGAAACTACCATTACCATACAAAGTTTAGAGCGAGTATTGGTTCCAACCGGCTTGTTTGTCGCTATCCCAAAAGGATTTGAAATTCAGATTCGTCCTAGAAGCGGTCTTGCGTATAAACATGGAATCACCGTTTTAAACTCACCCGGCACGATCGACGCGGACTACAGAGGAGAGATCAAAGTATTGTTGGTCAATTTAAGCAACACACCCTTTGTCATTGAACCTGGAGAGCGCATAGCGCAAATGGTATTGGCACAACATGCACAATTGGACTGGCGTGAAGTAAGTGTTTTATCTGAGACCAACCGAGGAGCGGGTGGCTTTGGTAGCACAGGAAAGCAATAATTGCCTATCTTTATCCTATGCGATTTTTAGAACTAGATGCTTTGAGAGGTATTGCCTCGTTGACGGTGCTGTTGTTTCACTTTACCCGGTTTTCGAGCGGTACAGCCCCTTTCAACTATAACATAGGATCAACAGGCGTGGATTTTTTCTTTATGTTGAGTGGATTTGTGATTTTGATGACTTTGGATAAAAAACCAAGTGTAGGTCAGTTCTTTTGGGGACGTATCACGCGCATTGTTCCTACTTATTGGGCTTGCGCAACAGTGACTTTGATTGCAATTTACATTCATGGCAATGTCGATGCCTGGGCTACTTTCCAGCAGTATTTATGGAATTTAACCATGATACAATCTTATTTAAGAGTTGAGAATTTAGATGGTCCTTATTGGACCTTGATCATCGAATGGTTGTTTTATGGGGTAATGGCGCTAGTTCTAGGATTAAGAGCGTTGAAATATATTGAGTGGATAATGCTCGCGCTCTTGCTTTTATCGGGACTCTATGGCATTGATCAACTCAATGTTCATTTCCCTAAGTTGTATTATACACTAAAAATGTATGTCCCATTGATGAATCATATTCCTAGTTTTTTTGCAGGAATTTTGTTGTATCGAATCAAATTGACTGGAGGACGGGCCTGGCGGTATCCGTTATTTGTTTTGGCGCTCATCATACAAACCACCTTGACCAATGAGACAGACAGGGCCATTCAGTTTGTTACCCAAACCCAATACAACTGGGCCTTGCTCTCCTACGCGTTGATCATGGTGTTGTTTGTAGAAAATCAATTGGGCTTTTTGGCCAAGCCGTGGACATTGTTTTTGGGTAAAATATCCTATCCCCTGTTTTTGATTCACCAGTTTATTGGAACGGTGATGATGATTCCTTTTCTTACCTACGGATGGGGATGGAATTTTTTCCCTGCTTTCTTTGTTACTTTGGCTGTATGCATGGTTTTAGCCACGGGTATCCATTATTGGATTGAGATTCCTACTTATCAATGGCTAAGAAAAATAGCTGGGATGGAAAGTCACGGCTTGAGTCACAACACCAGGCAGAAAAGCCATTAATCATTAGGCACCATACCCGAGCTGATTGCGCATCCTAGACAAGGTTTTTTGCGCTACGGAGCGGGCTTTGTCAGCCCCGATGGATAACACTTCATTCAATTCATCTGGATGTGCCATCCAATGATCAAAGGCGGCTCTTTCTTTTTCAAAACGGGTCAGAATCGCTTGTAATAAATCTTTCTTAGCATGTCCCCAACCATAACCACCGGCTATTAGTTTTTGATTCAACTCATCCGCGGCGACATCACCAGAGATCAATCTAATGAGGGCGGAGATAACGTTGGCTGAAGGATCTTTGGGGTCTTCTAAGGCAGTGCTATCCGTGGCTATTTTTTTATTGATAACCTCTTTCAACTCCTTCTCGGGTAGAAAAATATTGATGAAATTATCATACGACTTGCTCATCTTTTGGCCGTCTGTTCCTGGGACATACATCGTATCCTTGTTCAATTTCACATCAGGCACCACCAATAACTCTCCGAAAACTCTATTCACTGCACTCGCGATGTCTCGGGTAATTTCCAAGTGTTGCACTTGATCTTTTCCTACCGGAACGATGTTGGCATCGTACAGTAAGATGTCTGCAGCCATCAACACGGGATAAGTAAAAAGTCCGGCGTTGACATCGGATAAACGATCACTTTTATCTTTAAAACTATGTGCATTGGCCAACATGGGGTAAGGAGTAACACAAGACAAATACCAAGTTAATTCCGTTACTTCAGGAATATCACTTTGTCTGTAAAACACGGTTTTTTCGACGTCCAATCCCATCGCCAACCAAGTAGCGGTCACAGCCAGGGTATTGGAGCGCATTTTCTCGGCATCCTTGATTTGGGTCAAAGAGTGAAAGTCAGCAATAAAAAGAAAAGACTCATTTTGCGCATCCTTGCTCATTTCAATAGCGGGCAGAATAGCGCCTAAAATATTTCCCAAATGAGGGACGTTGGTGCTTTGGATACCGGTTAAAATTCTTGACATAATGCAAAGATAATGGAGGGTGCTACTTTTAGCGTGGAATGTAAAAAGTCTTGTTATCTTAGCGCCATGGGATTTGCATTTGGAAAAAAGAATTACATCATCCTCGCAGCAGGATTGTTATTGTTGATCATCGGCTATTTATTGATGAGCGGGGGAGCCGCCACTAGTGCGGAGGAGTTCAATGCAGAAGAATTATTCAGTGCGCGTAGAATCACCTTAGCTCCTATGGTAGTTTTGTTGGGGTATGTGGTAGTAGGAGTGGCCATTATGTACCGAGAGAAGAAATAATTTTTTGTTTTTTCTATCATGACTCTTCTTCAAGCCATCATCATTGCCATCGTGGAAGGCATTACTGAGTTTTTGCCCATCTCCAGTACTGGACACATGATCATTGCACAAGCATTACTAGGGGTGGAGCCCAATCAATTTGTAAAGGCCTTTACGGTGATCATTCAGTTTGGCGCCATCACTAGCGTTTTGTTTTTGTATTGGAAGCGATTTTTTCAAAGTATTGACTTTTATTACAAATTATTCGTGGCCTTTATTCCTGCGGCAGTGATGGGATTGTTGTTTGGAGATCTTATTGATGAGATGTTAGAGCAAGTAGATATTGTGGCGATCTCCCTGATGTTAGGAGGTTGGATCTTGATTTTTTCCGATAAGTGGTTTGCTCAAAACAAGGAAAAGGAAGAGCAGCCCACCACCTATAAAAACGCTTTTTTCGTTGGCCTTTTTCAGTGCATTGCGCTGATTCCAGGCGTTTCACGATCTGCCGCCACCATGATCGGAGGAATGGTGAATGGATGGAATCGCAAACAAGCCGCGGAGTTTTCCTTTTTCTTGGCTGTGCCTACGATGTTTGCCGCGTCAATGAAAAAAACGTATGATGTGGTAAAGATTGATTATCATATTATCACGAATAATTGGTGGATCATGTTGGTGGGTTGTGCAGTAGCCGCTATAGTAGCATGGATTTCCATCAAATATCTGATGATGGTGCTACAAAACAAGGGATTTGCGTATTTTGGTTGGTACCGTGTTATTCTTGGAGCCACTATCTTAGCTCTTTTAATGGCCCGTGTGCCTTTGGAGATTGTGGATTAATTGCTGATGATTCCCATTATTTTTAAAGACCGTTGAATTGCATCTGGCTTTATTCATAACTCGCAAAACTCAGGAGATTTAAATGACTACTCAAACAGTTCTCCCATTATTTATATAAAATGTCTCCCAACATTAATTACCTATCCAATTTTAAACTTACGCTATATCTGCTGATATTCACAGCTTCTCTATGTATGGGAAGTGGATGCTCACTCATCTCCAACCAAGATTCCGATTCCAAAAAAGAAATTTTACAAGAAGGCGATCTCCTCTTTCAAGATCTCAATTGCGGCGAACTGTGCGATGCCATAGAGGCCGTCACGGAAGGCGTTAACGGAAAAGATTTTTCTCACTGCGCGATGGTGGTGAAAATCAATGACACCCTGCAAGTGGTGGAAGCCATTGGTGATAAGGTTCAAGTCACTTCTTTGCGCAACTTCTTTGCCCGCAGTGGGGATACGACAACCATTCAAAACATTACCGTGGGTAGAGTTTTGGAGAAATACCACCCCATTGTGGAAAGAGCAGCAATGAAAGCCAAATCACATATCGGTGAGCCTTACGACGATGTTTTCTTGATGAACAACAACAGTTGGTATTGCAGTGAGTTGCTTTATGACGCTTTCAAAGAAGCCAATGATTCCAAAGACTTTTTCGAGTTAAATCCGATGACCTTCAAGGATCCCAAAACCAATGCTTTTTTTCCTGCTTGGGTGGATTATTACCAACAACTCAAAACAGACATTCCAGAAGGAAAACCCGGCATCAATCCGGGGCTCATTTCAAGATCGGAGAAGATTGAGATGGTTTCAATTCAACCCTTCAATCATTAGGTCCTATTCATAACACGTCGCTACCCCCGCGTTGCTTCACCTCTCCACTTCTTCGCGCTAGAAATCAACCTCAACGCTCAAATCAATGGAAAAGTTCAATTTACTCATTTTAGATTTGCGGTGATTATTTGAATTATTCACCGCAATTATGCGGTGATTATTTTGTATATTTACCGCACAAGATGAAAAAGCCCACCTACATCTACGAATACAAAAACTGGCCAGACTTTGTTTGGCGAGATGCTGAAATCAATGCGCTATTCGGTGAGGTGCGCTTGATGCAAGGAAAAATCTTCGGACATATGAATGCACTTGGGTTTTCCGCCATGGAAGAGGCTAGCCTTAAAGCGCTTACACTTGACGTTGTTAAATCTTCTGAGATTGAAGGCGAACTACTGAACTTCAACCAAGTTCGCTCTTCCATCGCTCGCCGACTTGGTATCAATACCGGAGGGATTGTAAAAAGCAACCGCCATATAGAAGGTGTCGTAGAAATGATGTTAGATGCTACACAAAGGTTTGATGCGCCATTGACTGAAAAACGCCTTTTGGGTTGGCATGCCGCGTTATTCCCCGCTGGATTCAGTGGACCTTATTCCATTGAAGTTGGCTGCTATCGATCTGGTGACATGCAAGTGGTATCTGGGCCGATGGGAAAAGAGAAAGTGCATTACCAAGCCATTGCGCCAAAACATATCAAAAGTGAAATGAAAAAGTTCTTGAAATGGTTGAACAGCAAAGGCACATTGGATCCGGTGATAAAAGCGGCCATTGCTCATTTCTGGTTCATCATCATTCACCCTTTTGACGACGGAAACGGTCGTATTGCCCGTGCAATAACGGACATGCTTTTAGCGCGCGCTGAAGGCAGCGGACAACGCTTTTACAGCATGTCTAGTCAGATATTGGAAGAACGTAAAAAGTATTATGCTATCCTACAGAAGGTTCAACACAGCCCAGGAGATATAACAGATTGGCTGCATTGGTTTCTTCATTGCTTAAAAAACGCGATGCTCGCAACTGAAAATACTACACAACAAATATTGAAAAAAGCTGATTTTTGGAAACGGCATGAAAAAACACCAATCAACGAAAGACAACGAAAAATATTGAACTTACTATTTGAAAATTTCGAAGGGAAACTGCAAACTTCCAAATGGGCTAAAATCAATAAAACCTCCTCCGACACAGCATTAAGAGATATCAAAGATTTGGTACAAAAAGGAATCCTACAGCCTACAAACGAGAACGGGCGAAGTACGAATTATGAACTGGTTAATACATAAAACCTTCTTAGCGAAGTATCGTTACCGCTGCTTCATCCCCTCTCTTCTCTTCCTCTCCTTCAAAATCAATCCCAACTCTCTGCTCGTTTGCCCTTTCACTGAAGTATTCTCTTGTGCGCGGCGCAGCAAATACGGCATCACTTCTTTGATGGGTCCATAGGGAAGATATTTCACAACATTGTATCCCGCATCCGCCAGGTTGTAACTGATGTGATCACTCATCCCAAACAATTGTGCAAAAGCAACCCTGTTGTCATTTTTGACAACCCCTTTTTCTTCCATCCATTGGGCCAGCAACATGGACGATTCTTCATTGTGCGACCCACAACACAATGCCATGTCCTGCAGATTTTCCAAACAATACTGGACCCCCGCATTGAAATCGCTGTCAGTAGCTTCCTTACTCGGCTGTATCGGGTTTTGATATCCCATCTCAGCAGCACGCTTTCCTTCTTTTTCCATGTACGCCCCGCGCACCAATTTCACCGCATAATGCAATCCCTTCTCTCTGGACCATGCATGCGCTTTCTTTAAAAAATCCAATCGATCATGTCGATACAACTGAATGGTGTTGTATACAATGGGCGCATCATGATTGAACTTCTCCATCATGTCATGACACAAGGCATCTATCGCATCTTGAATCCATGAATCCTCTGCGTCGATAAATATGCGCTGGTCCGCATCATACGCTGCTTGGCATATCTGCAACACTCGTTGTACCACCCTGTTCCACTCTGATTGATCTTTCTCGGACAGTTGTGTTAAAGTACCACGAACTACCTCATTCTGCTTTTCTAAAAGTTCAAAACGCGCTACTCCTGTCACCTTGAAAACACAAAAGGGAATGTGTGGATTGCCTTTGGCAGCGGCTATTGTGCGAATGATTTCATCGGCCGTGGCGTCAAAGTCCGCCTCCTTTTCTTTTCCTTCCACAGAATAGTCCAAGATGGTTCCAATGTTATACTCCGCCAAGCGTGCAGAAGCAACCTTGCATTCTTCTACAGTTTCACCACCGCAGAATTGAGCGAAAATATTTTTCTTAATCAGCCATCCAATGGGAAAGCCAATTCCTACGGCAAAATGAGTCATGGCACCGCCTATTTTCACCAATGTGGGATTTCCAATCAGCTTGAAAAGCCAATAGGAACGGCGCAATGCAGCATCGTCTTTCCCCTTGAAAGCGATGGCGGTATTTTCAAATGAAAGTGGTAACATTCGTTGGCAAATATAACGTGGTGATGTGCGAACTAAGCTTTATCTTGCACCACGAAATTTAAAGATCATGGAAGCAGCTCAAAAATACATTTTAGACAACAAGGATCGTTTTTTAAACGAATTGTTTGAACTCATCAGAATTCCCAGCGTAAGTGCTGATTCTGCCTACAATGCAGACGTTGCACGTTGTGCAGATTTGGTAGCCAAAAACCTCATCGAGGCAGGTGCTGACAACGTAGAAGTTTGTAAAACAGAAGGTCACCCCATTGTGTATGGTGAAAAAATCATCAACCCCTCTCTTCCTACCGTATTGGTGTATGGGCACTATGACGTCCAACCCGCTGATCCTATTGATTTATGGGATACTCCTCCCTTTGAACCTACCATCAAAATAACAGAGGTGCATCCGCAAGGTGCCATTTTTGCTCGTGGTTCTTGTGATGACAAAGGACAAATGTTTATGCATGTCAAAGCTTTTGAAGCGATGAACAAAACCCACTCTTTGCCTTGCAATGTCAAGTTTATGATTGAAGGAGAAGAGGAGTGCGGCAGTTCCAATTTAGGCCCCTTCTGCCGCGCCAATAAAGAGAGATTGAAGGCGGATATCGTTTTAATATCCGATACGAGTGTGATTGCCAATGATT
The DNA here is from genome assembly GCA_947464415.1 of Flavobacteriales bacterium. GTDB lineage: Bacteria > Bacteroidota > Bacteroidia > Flavobacteriales_D > Sanyastnellaceae > CAMCTV01. Next base: position 16,651 of record CANHWU010000012.1, on the reverse strand, counting down.
GTCCCAGCATTGACTGTGGATTGCGTGGCTTGAGCTATTTAGAAGTAGAAGTAACGGGACCCAACCGCGACTTACACAGCGGTGTGTATGGCGGTGCTGTTGCCAATCCCATCAATGTTTTGGCTAAGATGATTGCCTCCTTGCATGACGAAAACAATCACATTACCATAGATGGATTCTATGACAATGTGTTGGAACTAACTGAAGAGGAAAGAACTGCCCTCAACCTAGCTCCCTTTAGCGAAAGCGATTATTGCAAGGATTTGAATATTGAAGCCGTTTACGGTGAAGCGGGTTACACCACCATTGAGCGGACTGGCGTGCGTCCCACTTTGGACTGCAATGGTATTTGGGGTGGTTATATTGGAGAGGGATCTAAGACAGTGTTGCCATCAAAGGCATTTGCCAAAATCTCCATGCGTCTGGTACCTCATCAAACCCAGGAGGAGATTACGGAGAAGTTCACCCACCATTTCATGAAAATTGCTCCCCAAGGGGTTCGCGTGGAAGTGCGTCCGCATCACGGTGGAAATCCCGTTGTAACGCCCACCGACAGCAAGGCCTACAAAGCAGCTAGCGATGCGATGGAGAAAACGTATGGAAAAAAACCAATCCCGACAAGAGGGGGAGGATCCATTCCGATTGTCGCGATGTTTGAATCTGATTTGGGATTGAAGAGCGTGTTGATGGGATTTGGTTTAGACAGTGACGCCCTGCATTCTCCTAATGAGCATTACGGATTGTTCAACTATTATAAGGGTATCGAGACCATCCCTTATTTCTTCGAGAACTTTGCTCAATGAAAAAATGGGGGTGGTTGATTTTGTGTTGGGGAGTTTTTTCCGGATGCAAAGTTTACCAAGAAATCAAAATTGAGAAGGTCAGACAACTGCAGTTTGAGGAGTTTGATAACACAGGTATTCAAGGTTCCTTGAAAGTGACCATTGAAAACCCCAACTGGTACGCTTTAGAAATCACCGCTGCAGATATAGATCTGGGATTACAAGGGCGTAAAGTGGCCAGGGTTCATTTATCCGAATCGGTCACCGTGCCAAAAAAATCCAAAAATGAATACTTATTAAAAATCAATGGGTCGGAAGCCAAGTTGGATGCCGCTATTGCCAGTGCTTTTTCGATTCTTTTTTCGGATGAAATCATCATTTCCGGGGAGGGGTATATAGAAGGTAAAGCGTTGAAAATCAAGAAACAATCTCCGGTGAAATTTGAGTACCCCATCAAAAAAGCCGATTTGAAAAAAAAGAAATCATAAGGGACTTGCAAATTGTTGAAAAAATCGTATATTTGCCACCCGTTTAAAAACAATTACTATTATGAAACGTACTTACCAACCCTCGAATACAAAGCGTAGAAACAAGCATGGTTTCCGCAAAAGAATGGCAGATGCTGCAGGACGCGGTGTTTTGAGTTCTCGTCGTCGCAAGGGACGTAAGAAGTTGACCGTTTCTGATGAGCGTCGTCACAAAGGAATTGTTCGTTTATAATCCTTTCACAATATTGACTAAATTGCCACGCACCGCGTGGCTTTTTTGTTGATGATCATTGCTATTAATACTCGATTGCTCAAGCCGCTCCAAATGGAGGGAATTGGTGTTTTTACGCATCAAGTTTTATTAAAACTGATCCAGCGATTTCCGGAACATAAGTTTCATTTGATTTATGACCACGGTGACTTTTCTGTGATCGGTGAGCACTCGAATGTAGTCCATCATCGTTTATTTCCTCCGGCCCGACGCCCTTGGTTGTTTGATTGGTGGTTTGACTATTCTTTGCCACGATTGCTGAAAAAAATCAAGGCGGATATTTTTGTTTCGCCTGATGGTCATGGCAGTTTGCGATGTCCTTGTCCTCAATTGACGGTCATTCACGACCTGAATTTTGTTCATTTTCCCCAATACTTGCCTACGAAGTATGCTCAATACTGGAATCGTCATACCCCACAAATTGTGCGCAAGGCCGATCGTATTGCTACCGTGAGTGAGTTTTCAAAACAAGATTTGATTGACACCTATTCTTTATCGGGCAATAAGATAGATGTGTTGTGCAATGGATATTCAGAGGAGGCCCTGCCATTGGAAGAAGCCGAAAAACAAAACGCTCGAAATCGTTTTGCCAAAGGAAAGCGCTATTGGGTATATGTCGGATCTATTCACCCCCGAAAGAATGTTCAAGGGATGTTGGCCGCGTTTGACCAGTTCTGTCAGCAATCGGTATCGGACATTGACTTGGTTTTAGTGGGTACACCATTGTTTGACCATGCCGGTGCCGCACAATGGATCGCTGGGATGCGCAATGCTCATCGCGTGCATGCGACAGGCAGATTGGAGGGGGCTTTATTGTACCAAGCGATTGCGGGTGCTGAAGGGCTGTTGTTGTTGAGTCATTATGAAGGTTTCGGGATTCCATTGGTAGAAGCCTTTGCTTGCGGGGTTCCGGTATTGACCGCTCAGAATTCCGCTTTGCAAGAGATTGGAGGGAAAGTTGTGTTTTATGCCAACAATCACTCCGTGAGTGACATGACAGAACAAATGAAATTATTTGCAAGCGAAATTCAGCGAAGAGAAAAATGTGTTGAAGGTGGTTGGCACAGAAAGGAACAATACACCTGGAAAAAAGCCGCGGAAGGGATGTGGCAAAGTATTTTAAACACCATTTCAGATGCTCAAGGCCAGGTGGAGTAAGCAGTTCATAGAGGCGGGCTGCGATGAGGCCGGCAGAGGTTGTTTGGCCGGTCCTGTTTTTGCCAGCGCAGTGATTTTACCTGAAGGATTTTCACACCCTTGGCTCAACGATTCCAAACAACTCACAGAAAAACAAAGAGAAGAGCTTCGTCCCATCATAGAAAAAGAGGCCGTCGCATGGGCGGTAACCGCTGTTTCCCCTCAGGAAATTGATCAAATCAACATTTTGAATGCCTCGATTATTGGCATGCATCGTTGTGTGGACCAACTCAAGGTGAAGCCGGAATTGCTGTTGATAGATGGCAATCGATTCAAGCCCTATTGGGGCATTCCCCATCAGTGCATTGTAAAAGGTGATAGTTTATTCCGCAGCATTGCAGCAGCATCCATTTTAGCTAAAACCCATCGCGATGAGTGCATGATGCAATTGGATTCATTGTTTCCAGAATATGGATGGAAGGAGAACAAGGGATATCCTACCCTTCAACATAAAAAGGCCATTGCGGCAATGGGAGTAACACCACACCATAGACTAACATTTAAAATGAGCATTACATGAAAAAAAGAATTCTATATCCCATGCCGGGTGAGCGCTGGCAACATTACAAAGGCGGAGTCTATGAGATCATCACTTTAGCCAATCATAGCGAAACGCAAGAGGCGATGGTGATTTACAAGAGCATTCCATTTGGCAGTGTGTATGCCCGTCCTTTGAGCATGTGGCAGGATGTGTGTGAGATAGATGGCGTTGAATTTCCTCGATTTCAAAAACTTTAATCAAATGATTAAAGTCATTGATTAACACAACCGTTTAGTTTTACCTTCGCCTCATGAAAAAGCAGAAGCTGATTCAACATGAGGAGAAAACCATCGGGACCGAGCAAAAAATCATTGCGGCCGCCATCAATATTTTTCAAGCCAAAGGATATGCCGCTACGCGCACTCGTGATATCGCGGAAGCAGCCGGAATCAACCTTGCATTGCTTAACTATTACTTCCGAAGTAAAGAGAAATTATTTGAAATCATTCTTTTGCACACCATGGATGAGTTTATGCAAGCCATGGTCATTACAATGAACGATGAAAAAACATCATTGGAAAAGAAAGTAGAAAACGTAGTGCTTTCTTATCACTCGCTCCTTACCGAAAAACCTGGTATTCCTTTGTTCGTCCTGAATGAATTAAGACAAGGAAATCATGCCGTTATGCTCAAAGCGATGGGGCTAAAAAAAATATTCAACGAATCTGTCTTTGCTACTCAATATCAAGAAGGAATAAAAAAAGGGAAATACGCAAAAAGACCGGTCCTCTGGCTTATTACTAACATCATGAGCCTAACCATATTTCCTTTTATGGCATCGCCGTTATTACAAATGATCGGAGATACAGACTATAAAGAATATGATCGTTTTATTAAGTCACGAAGAGATTATGTTACGAAATGGATCCTTCAAAGTTTAAAACCATGAAGTACATTTTTATTTTGTATTTTATTACCACAGTTTCCTCATTATGGGGACAAAACACCGTCTTTCACTCTTGGGAGGAATTATGCCAATTTGTGCAAACTCAATCAGTAGTGGAGAAGGTGGGTAACAAACAATTGGAACTTGCAGAGCTGACGGAGCAAGCGGCGGTAGCCAATATTTTTAATCCACGCATTCCTTTGACAGGAAGCGCGATCAATAATACCAATTTACCGGTCAACTTTATTCCTGGAGAAGCCTTTGGTGGACCTGCTGGTTCTTTCAGGGAGATTACCTTGGGGCAACAATACATCACCTCTTTTACCGCGGCTCCACAATTTGACATTATCAATGTGGCGAAGTGGCAAGATGTGAAGACGGCAAAGGCCAATAAAGATCTTGTTAAATCCGAAATAGCGGTCAATAAAAAGAAATTATTAGAGCAGGCAAATGGTTTGTACTGTAATATTTTGATGTACCAACAGCAGGAGAAAATCGCCATTCGTTTTGTTCAAATGGCGGATTCATTGGTAACCATCTTAAAGAACAAAAATCAACAAGGACTCGCGCGCATTCAAGAGCTCAATGATGCCCAAGTCAATTGGTTGCAACAACAAAATCTTCTGCGCAGTGTACAAAGTGCGCTCGCCAATCAGTTGCGAAGCCTATCCGGGATTTGTCAAAAGGAGGTGGGTGTTGAATCGGGGAATGTGACGATGGTATGGGAGGATAAAGCCATTTCCATGGGCGATGCGGAACTCAAAAAAGCGATGATGCAATACCAGTACGCTGTATTGAATCAGCGTTCTGCTTTTTATGATCAACTCCCGGTGTTGGCATTTCAATCGTCGCTGGCCTATCAAAACAACAGTAACCTCAAATGGGCCGACCCCAACAATAGATGGATTTACAGCAGTTTTATAGGAATGAAATTGACTTGGGATTTTCCTACCAATGCGGTTAAATACACCAATGTCCGATCAAGAAAAATCAATGCAGAAATGCTCGCCCTTCAATTGGATGAGGAAAAACGCAACACTATTATTCGCAATCAGCAAGCGAGTGCGGATTACCAAAAAGCTCTGGAGGATTATAAGTCCGCTATTGAAATATTGAATTTGGATCGCAATAGTTATTTCCATTCGAAGGAATTATTTGATAAGGATGTAATGTCGCTCTATCAATTTTTACAAGTGCAAAAGAAGGTGTTGAGCTCAGAAATAGACTGTGCCAATGCTCAAGTCAATATCATTTTTCAAAAAAATAAAATCTCGATCAACAATGCGGATTAAGCTTCTTACTTATGTTGTAGTGTTCATTTCCCTGATGAGTTGCGGGGGAAAGGACGAGTCGTTCCAGCCTAAACGCGATACGATTACAGAAACTGTTTTTGCAGCAGGAAGTCTTGTTGCAATCGATCGATACAATCTCACTGCCCAAGCCGAGGGTTATATTCAATCCATTGCCGTTAAGGAAGGAGATGCTGTTTCCTTTGGACAAAAGATTGCCGAAATCAATAACACTTCCAGTGAGGCCTCTTCTTCTGCTGCGGCCAAGCAATTGCAGATTGCACAGCTGAACACTCAAAAAAATGCTCCTGCCATTCAAGAGGCCAAAGCCAATGAAGCAATCGCACAGCAAAAAATGGCGCAAGAGGAAAAAAATTTTCAGCGCTATCAACAATTGGTCTCCACCCAGAGTGTTTCTACCCTAGAGGCGGAGAATGCAAAACTCAGCTACGAAACGGCTAAATCTAATCTTGTGGCAGCGCAACAAAGATTAGCCCTGGTGCAACAACAAGCTGAATTGACCTTGGCTGCTCAACAAGCCCAGCAGGTGATTCAATCCAATACCGCTCAGTACAATCAGGTGAATGCGCTCTCTGAAGGCATTATTGTAAAGCTCAGCAAACGGGCAGGAGATTTCGTCAAAAAAGGAGATGTTATTGCCGTAATGGCCTCTACCCAAGCCATAGTAGCTCAACTCAACGTGGATGAAAATAGTATTCGAAAAGTACAGCCCGGTCAAAAGGTACATGTTCAATTGAATGTCAACAAGGAAAAAGTGCTAGAGGGCGTTGTTGCAACCATTTATCCGTTGTATGATGAAGCTACCCAATCTTTTCTCTGCGATGTGGTATTAAAAGACAACTTGGATTTTGGAATCCTCGGCACCCGACTTGAGGCCAATATTGATATTGTTACAAGGGAAAACGCCTTGTTGATTCCGAGAAAATATTTAAGTTATCAAAACACCGTACAACTCAAAGGAGAGAAGGAACCAAAGTCCGTAGAAGTGGGGATCAGAAGCACAGAGTGGGTAGAAATTTTGTCGGGACTTTCGGAAAATGATATTCTCGTTCCATTGAAAAAATAGCATGCGCATCAATCGAAATATCGCCTTTACTTATTTCTGGGCTTCCAAACGGATGACAGTAGTGGCCATTTTGGGAGTTCTTTTAGGGATGTCGATTTTCATGTTCATGAACTCCATGGCGGCGGGATTTGACAGGGCTTCAGGAGAGTCCTTTTTTAAGTCAACACCGCACATCCGAATTTACAAAGATGATGTGGTGAGCGCACCGTTGTCCTCTGATACCACCACAAGAACCTTGATCATCAACCCTAAAGTAGTACCCAACAAAGTAACCATTGAGAACCCCCTTCAATATGTGCAGTTGGTAAAGCAACACCCCGCCGTTACGGTGGCCTTTCCACAAGTAAATTGCCCAGTGTTCTACAACAATGGCCAGTCACAAATTACTGGCACCACCATTGGCTTTCCTCCTGATGAGGCCAACCGGATGTACAACATTGCTTCTTACATGGTGCAAGGAAATATCAACGCCTTGGCACAAAACCAAAATGGCATCGTCATCGGGTCGGGGATTGCGGATAAAATGAACATCATCACGGGAGATCACATCAACATCACCTCTTCCCGTGGGGTGAATATGACATTGGCCGTGGTGGGCATTTTTAAAACCAACAACTCCAAAGAAGACAAAAGCAAATCCTATGTCAATATCGCCACTGCCCAACAGATGCTGAAAGAAAATGGCGTATTTGTCACCGACATCAATGTGAATGTAAAAGATCCTGAAACAGCACCACAAATCGCGGCAGAATTAAGTATGCTGACAGGATATAAAGCAGAAGATTGGAAGGCCGCCAACGAGGCTTATATGGCCGCATCTCGCATGCGAAAGATTGTCATCACGTTTATCAGTTTTACTTTGCTGATTGTCTCCTGCTTTGGGATTTACAATATTCTGAATATGACGGTGAGTCAGAAGATCAATGACATTGCCATTCTAAAAGCCATGGGATTCAATGGGCGAGATGTGGTGCGCATTTTCGTATATCAAGCTCTGGCCATTGGAGCCATTGGAGTGATTTTGGGAGTCGTCTTTGCCCTTATTCTCGTGCAAGCATTGCAACATGTGTACATTGGAGGAGACATTGGATATTTCCCCATTCGTTTCGAGCCTTGGGTATTTTTAAGAGGAATCTTAATTGGGCTTTTCATCACCTTTTTAGCGGGATACATCCCCGCCAAAAAAGCAGCAAAAGTGGATCCTGTCAGCATTTTTAGAAAATGATATTGAAGATAGAAAATATCGAAAAGAAGTTCTATGATCCGGTGGAGTTCAAGGTGCTGAATGATATTTCGTTTACGGTGAACAAAGGAGAGTTTTTAACCTTGGTTGGGAAATCCGGTTGTGGGAAATCCACTTTGCTTTACATTCTTTCCACGATGGATACCGATTACACTGGAAAACTAACGATTGATGGAGAGGTTGTCACAGGATACAACCAGAATCAATTAGCCGCGATACGCAATGAAAAGATTGGTTTTGTTTTTCAGTTTCATTATTTGCTTTCCGATTTCACTTGTTTGAAGAATGTGATGATTCCTGCGTTGCGATTGGGGAGGTGGTCGGCAGCAGAAATTGAGCATCGCGCGATGGAGAAGCTGCGCTTATTGGGCTTGGCGGACCAGGCATTGAAGCCCGCCTCCAAATTATCGGGAGGACAGCAACAGCGAGTGGCGATTGCACGGGCGTTGATCAATGATCCCTTGATCATCATGGGCGATGAGCCCACTGGGAATCTAGATTCCAAGAATACACAAGTGGTGTTTGATATTCTGAAAGAGCTTTCGCAAGAGCACCAACAGACGATCATTGCCGTGACCCATGACAATGATTTTGCAAAAGCCAGTGATCGCACCATTGAGATGATGGATGGGCGGGTGGTGTAGGGATTCCAATTGGAAAGTTATTTTCAATAATCGATGAGTTTCAGGGAGACTCTTTGTTCCTTGTTATTGCGAGGGGTGAAGTACTTTCTCGCAAAGAGCGCAGCGCAGAGGCGATAAGAGAGCGATTTTCAACGCCGGCTTAAACAATAGTTGCCGCGGTTCTCTGCCATCAATTTGTCCTACATTAGCATCATGCACCTGAAGGAACTCTATTGTTATCCTATAAAATCACTCAACGGAATTGCGCTGCATCAAGCCGTCGTGACAGATACGGGATTGCCATTGGACCGCAATTGGATGCTCGTAGATGAACAAAACCAATTTATTACCAGAAGAACGTTTCCAAAATTGGCTTTGCTACAAGTTTCCCTAGAAAATGATCATTTGGTGGTGGAAAGTGATCGAGGACAATTGATGATCCGTCTTCGATATGAAGAAAACGCCACTGTCATTGAGTCTAAAGTTTGGAACTCTCCTATAACCGGCCGAGAAGTAAGCGCTGCTGCCCACGATTTTTTCAGCTCTTTTCTTGGCAAAAATGTTCGATTGATTCAACAAGATTTCTCCATTCCGCGGATAGAACGCATCCCTCCAAAAGAGACATTTACTCCATCCTCATTGGCCGATAGCTTTCCCATTCATGTCATCGGCACCGCCTCTTTGAATTTTCTGAATGAACACTTGAATCCAACCATCCACGCCGGCTATTTCAGACCTAATATCGTGATAGAAACCAACATTCCTTTTGAAGAAGATCATCTAGATATTTTGTCTTTTGAAAACGTCACCCTCCAAAAAGCTAAGCTTTGTGGACGCTGTAAAATGGTGAACGTTGACCCCTCAAATGGGGAGGTGAGAAACGATGTTCTAAAAACGTTAGCCGCCTTCAGAACCTTTGAAAATAGTATAAAATTGGGAGTGTTGTTTTATGTCACCCGGAAAGGAAATCTTTCCATTGGAGAAACCTATCTTGGTTAGGCTTCCACGGCCTTCCCAATTACATCAAAAGACAATTTGACAATTCGGCCCCCGTCTTCAAAATCACAGGTATCCGCCAATTGACGCATCAAGAAAACTCCTCTGCCGTGTGGCTTTTCAATGTTCTCAGGGCTCGTAGGGTCTGGTAAACTATTATAATCAAATCCAGGACCCTCATCTTCAATATTAAAATACATTGACTTACCGTCTTCCCAGAAATGAATCGTGACTTGTTTTTGTGGATCTAAACGATTTCCGTGAACAATGGCATTGTTCACCGCCTCTGTCAAAGAAATAAGAATTTCGCCAAAAAACTCTTCTTTTACTTGATGGTTGGTGCAGACATCATCAATCAATTGCTCCGCAAGATGAATATTCTCAATCTCCGAGGAAAAAGTCAATGTTCTTTCTGATGCCATTTTCAATAATTGTTCAAATATTAAGCTAAAAGTAATTCAATTCTAGCTTTTCACCAAGTAATTAATAACATATTTCCACTATAAAACAACGGTTCATGGAGTTTGGTTCATTAAATATTGATTGGCCTTGTTTTTATAATATGGCTTGAGCTGGGGAGGAATGGTTTGCAGCAATTCCGCCTCCTTGGTTTTCTTTTTCATGTATTCCTCTAAACCCGGGGGTGGTGTATTATTGAACTCCTCTCCCTCCTTGCTTTCTCTTTTATCATCCTCCCCTTGCGTTCTTTCTGCATTCTCTGCTTTCAGTAATCTCGTCAATATATCGCGTTGTCTTCTCAAAGTTTCCTCTGAAATATTGTTGTTAACGATATCCTTTTGAATTTGTTCCATCTCTTTGGCAATCTGCTTCATTTCATTGCCTGCACCAGATCCGTCTTGATTAAGTTCCCCTGCCTTATCCTCCATCATTTTCCTCAAAGCAGCTTGTTTAGCCGCAGCACCCGCCAACTCCTTGCTCAATTGCGGATTGTTTCCTGATTTACTCTGCCCTTGATTCTTCCCTTCTTTTTTCAATTGTTCTAGTTGTTTGGACAAAGATTCCTGCATCTTTTTCATCTGCCCAGCGGAAGGTTTCGGCTTCCCTTTTCCACTACCCCCCGGCTTATTGCACTTCCCTTTTCCTGGTTTCTTTTGTTGTTGTTGCTGCTGTTGCTGTTGTTGCATTTGTTGCAACGATTCGTCTAACATCAACGCTAAATTATTGAGCCCTGTCATCACAAATTGCTGCTCGGATCGAGCCGCTGGGATCTGGCGCTCCGGAATCCACTTGAGCGACTCATCCATGTGCGATTGCACTTCCGCTACTTCTTTATTGATGAACGCTGAAAGCTGAGAAACCCTTTTGCTCAACGCAAAGAGCGAGTCCTTTACCATTTTCATGTCATCATTGATCTTGCGCTGTCGCTGACCATACTTGTCATAGTTGGGATCTGTGGTATTCAATCGCGCAAAATCATTCATCAACTTTTCTTGATCAAAACTCAACGTCACTAAGTTTTCCAACAACTGTCTCAACGCGGCCATATCCTCTTCGTGTTCCTCTTGTTGCTCTTGATCCATGGACGCTTCCATTTCCTGCGACATTTGTTCCATTTTCTCCGCGGCCTTCTTTTGATTTTTGCTGGCGTTGGATTTCTTGTTTTTTTGCAACTCCTCACCGCTCTTCTGCTGCTCCTCTTGAATTTCTTTTTGCAGCTCCTCTGTATTGGGTAGGTCTTTTGGATCTTCTAACTCCTTATTGAGCTCTTCTAATTTCTTCAAATCATCCTTGACATCTTGGAACTGTTTGTTCAACTCATTCTGCTCTTTTTTCAATTGCTCAGTATCCTTTTTTCCTTCCTCTGCATCTTTGGACAATTGCTCTTGCTTTTCCGCCAATTCCTTCAGTTCTTGAATGGTCTTCTCCATTTTTTGCTCCACTTCCAATTCCTTGAATTGCTCTAATGCTCTATCTAGCTCTTTCTCCAAATCCTCCTCATTGGTTCTGAGCTTTTCCATCTCTTGTTGGAGCTGGTTTTTATCCACCTTCTCCATCATTTGCTTGAGCTCCTCCATCATCTTCTTGGTTTCGGGATCAATCAACTGTTCAAACAGTTTTTCAAGCTGCCTTTGTTTCTCCAACAACTCTTCCGGAAGCTCCATTTGATTTTCTTGACTCTTTTGATGCTCCGCATTCTCCTTTTGTAGCTCCTCCATTTTTTCCTGAAGCTTCTTTTGTCGTTCAAGGAGATCTTCCAGCTTCTTTTTATCCTGCCAATCAGCTTCTTTTTTGTCCAACAATCTTTTTTCCAAATCCTTCAAAGCTTGCTGTATTTTTTGTGCCTCTTTTTGAGCCTGACTCAATCCATCCAATAAATCATCTCTCTTCTCATCTGACTGCTCCTCCAGCTCCTCCAATGAAGGCAAAATAAATTGCTGAACTGCCGTCTTGGTGGACTTTGATCCGTGCACCCCATCGTTATCCCATACCTCCAAGTAATACTGTAAAGTATCACCTGGATTTAAAGTGAACTGACTCACATCCCATGGTAAATAATAGATATCCGATGTTGCGTTTTCAGCCACATTGAGTTTCTTTTTTTCCCACTTCTGTCCAGGAATTTTAGAGTAAAAATAAAGGGCAGTGATGCCATAATCATCCTGAATATCTCCCGTCAATAAATGTTGACTCACCGAGGTGGAGTCAATCTTATCAATCAAGGTAATGGTGGGATATTGATCGGGGATAACATTTACAAAATAACTCAACGAATCCGGACTCTTGGCCTGTGAAGATTGAGGAATAATGCTGATCGGGAAGGATTGTAATGCCTGTACTTGATAAGAACCTTCGTTGTCATTCAGTACCACCTGCTGAAGATCACTCCCCACTTGAATCGCCAATTGTTGGGCATTAGAGCACGTAAAAAACCACTCTATCAATGTGCCTTCTGGTACGTTTAAATCGCCCACTTGATTCAGGGTCTCTTCCTCTTTTTTCAAGTACTTTGGATACACCACTCGTGCAGACAAAGCGCTCATTTTAGGTTGGGGAATCACGGATAAATGAAAGACTTGGCTTTGAAAATCGCCACCTAGAAACTGAAAATCAAACGACTCGCTCACGTGCGGAATCATGATTTGATGGTGCAATAGATCCTGTTTTTCCAATAAAATCTTTTGCCCGTCTTTCACCAAGAAAATCCGCTCCGGGATTTCTGTTCCTTTCAGAGTTAGGTCGATAACGGCATCCTGATTTTGCGGAATAGCGAGATTAGACGCTACGATAAACTCAAAGGGGGCTTCCTCTGCTTGGGTAAATTGAATGATTCTTTTAGATGGGCGGGTAATGGTGGAAGGGGCCGCAAACAAAAGCACTATCAATACTGCCAATGGAGGTATCGCAAATTTCAAATACTTGCGATTCTCTCTGTAATTTACGGCGTTTTGAAAACGAATAGGAGACAACTCTTTTTGTTTTTGTGCAATCGCCGCTAATAAGAGCTCATTGTTCTCTTTACGCGAGGCTTGCTGTAATTGAAGCGTATTTAAAAGCTTGTCTTTGATTTCACTAAAATGGTTTCCGATAATGAGCGCCGCTTCCTCGTTAGAAATAGTAGCGCCTAGCTTCATCCATTTCATTCCTGGTAAAATGATATAATATACCAAGGTGGCAATGGTGGTTGCGGCAAAGAGAAGCAATAAAAAACCTCTTACAACAGAGCTAAATCGCCCGATATACTCTAGAAGCACCACCAACAAAAACATAGAAACACAGAGGGCGATGGTGTACAGCAATCCCTTGATCATTCGGTTTTTGTAATACTTCCGAATAAAAAGATCCAATTTTTCTACTAAAATTTTACTTTCCGCTGCTGCCATATCTTCAACTCATAAAGATAGGGCAAAAGATCTTCGCACAAAAAGACGCTAACAGATTTTCACAATTTAAACTCAGCCCACTGCCATTGTGCAATCATTTGTTTCTGTAAAAAACCCTTGCCTTGGCTGTAACAAAGCCGTTGTGTTTTAAACCAAATAGACTTTTCATAATGGCTCGTCATTTCGCTATTTTCCTCTGCAAATAACTCAATACCACGCAAAGGAACTTTGTTCTTTCGCATTTGCTCCAGCTCATTGAGGGCTTCAATTTTGTTGAGATACCGATTCCCGTTGACTTGCTTCGCCATATCAATGAGAGGGATCAATGCAGATATTCTGCGGTTCTGTGAAAAATCGGAAGGCTTCCCATCCGCCTTCTCTGCCTAAGCCAGATTGTTTTACTCCGCCAAAAGGGGTTCTCAAATCGCGGTTGAGCCAGGTGTTGATCCAGCAAATACCCGTTTCCAACTGATGGGCCACTCTGTGTGCTCTGGAAACATCCTTTGTCCAGAGAGACGCCGCCAAGCCGTACACTGTCCCATTGGCGTATTGTATTACTTCCTCCTCTGTATCAAAAGGAATCAAAGTGGCCACGGGTCCAAAAATCTCCTCTTGATTGGTCCGGCAACTTGGAGAAAGACCTTCTATTAAAGTAGGGAGTAAATAGAAACCTCCCCTTAACTCCTCTGGCATTTCGGGAGATTGACCCCCACATAAAACAGTTCCTCCTTCCTCCTTGGCGGTGGTAATATAAGACAATACTTTTTCTAAATGCGCTTCACTCACCAATGCACCAAATTTACTCTCTGGTAGCATCGGATCCATTACTTTCATTTTGCTCACTTTCTCTACCAACATGCGCTTGAATGCCTCATAAATGCCTCTTTGCACAAAAATGCGAGAACCGCAAAGACAAATCTGACCTTGATTGGCAAAGGCGGCCCGAGAGACAGCCGATGCTGTCTTTTCCAAATCGACATCCTCAAAGACTATGGTAGCGTTCTTTCCTCCCAATTCGAGAGACATTTTTTTAAATTGTGGGGCCAAAATGGAGGCAATTCTTTTTCCCGTTGCAGTGCCGCCAGTAAAGCTGATTGCCTTGATGGCAGGATGATTCACCATGGCCTCACCCACTTTAGGTCCTGTACCATGCACAATATTCAATACACCTGCTGGAAGACCGGCCTCGATACAAATTTCCGAAAACAAAAAGGCGGTGTAAGGTGTAATTTCTGAGGGTTTGGCCACCACGCAGTTGCCCGCCGCCAGCGCCGGAGCAATCTTCCAAGTAAACAAGTACAAGGGAAGATTCCAAGGAGAAATACATCCCACCACCCCTATTGGCTTTCGATACGTGTAATTTACGGTTCCATTCTCCATCACATGGCTCTCACTCGCAAAATGCTGAGCTCCCGAGGCAAAAAAGCGCATATTACTCTCCGCCCTTGGAATATCCACATGACTTGAGACAGAAAGGGGCTTTCCGTTGTCTAATGATTCCGCGTGCACCAACTTCTCTTGATGCACTGCAATCAAGTCCGCTATTCTCGTGAGTATTTTACAGCGATCCTCAGCGCTTGTTTTCTTCCATGTGGGAAAAGCTGCCTGTGCCGCCTCCACCGCTACTTCCACATCGTGGTGATCAGAATCGGGAATCAAAGAAAAAACCTTACCATCTCTAGGAGATACATTCGAAATAGATTCACCGGAGCGCGCAGAGACGAGCGTCCCATTGATATAATTGTAGAGCGTAATCACTTTTTTTTCTTACAAAAGTATCTATTTCACAAAAGAATTGCATTGTTTAGTAAAAACGTATTATTTTTGCCTCGCTTTGCCCGATCGTCTAATGGCAGGACAGCAGATTTTGATTCTGCTTGTATTGGTTCGAATCCAGTTCGGGCAACGATTCAAAGGTCACCTCGGTGACCTTTTTTCTTTCTCAGATAAATCACAGTTCCTTTTGATATCAAGGCATCGGGGGCCACTTTATTCCATTTGGCGAGATGTTTCAACTTGACGCATTGATCTTGTGAAATTTGCCACAGCGTAATGTTGTGCTCCACCTTTATCTCCTTTTTCTCCCCACTTCCTTTCTTGGGTTGGAGATAAACAAAATCTCCCTTTTTCCAGGATTGTACCTTTAGATCATTGTACTTTTTGATTTCCCAAGGGCCTAAATTAAACTCCTTGGTAATGCCTTCAGGAGTGTCCCCCTCTTCTGCAATGATATATTTTATTCGATGGTCTCTAAGGAGGACAGGTCGGCTATTTTTTTTTTAATGTCCTGCGATACCGCCTGATTTCCTTTGTCTAGCTCGTAAAGCCTGTGTTTTTCAATCAGCTCAATCAATAGCTGAGGATATTTTGGGTTAGTGGCGTAACCACATTTCTTTAGTCCGTTGGCCCAACCTTTGTAATCCGTGGGAGACAATTCGAAAAGAGAGGCATAACGAGATTTCTTCAAAAATAAACTATGATCCTCAAAAGAGGCCTTTGCGTTGGAATAAACCCTAAAACACTCGTTTTTACGATCATCGTCCTTGAAGAATTTTTTACCCTCCCATTCAGATCCGCACTTAATTCCAAAATGATTGTTGGCCTTCATCGCCAAATCAGAGGTGCCACTTCCTGACTCTAAAATACCTTGCGCCATTGTTATACTGGCGGGTATACCATGCTCTTGCATCTGAAGAATGCACTCCTCTTTCCACTTATCAATGTACAACTCTGTTGACTTTTGAGACAACACTGTTGTGGAAATCAATAGAAATAAATACAAGAGATGCTTCATGGTGAAACAATAATAGTAGAATCTTTTGAATTAAAATCCTCTATTTTGAAAACTGAGCCGTCTTGGTTATAACTTTTCCAAATTCCCGCTTTTTCATTGTCTTTATAGAATCCATCTATTCTCATTTGCCCATTCTCATACCACAATTGATAAGGACCATTTAAAACTCCTACTTGATAGGTGTGCAAGCTGAACGGCTTTCCATCTTTGTAATAAGATCGGCAAGTACCATTCCTCTTATTGTCTTGGTATAATATATCCGTATGTACCTGCTCATTATTGTAAAAAGTCTTTTCTTGCAGCTTCGCGCCTGTCTTTGGGTCTTCCACCACAATCATCATCGGTTTGCCGTCACCATAGGTGGATAATACCCTTTCCTTAGGCTTGTTTTGACAAGCAGCCAAAACAATAAAAGGTAAAAAATATAAAATTCTCATTTGCTTCTTTGAATCGTAAAGTCTACCAATTGTTGAAATGCATTACTTACCTCGCTCTCAGGAAAACTCGATAATACATTTTTTGCTTGATCCGCATATCGAATCATCGACTGCTGAGCAAATGCTACCGCTTTTGTCTCCATCAGTATTTGTTGCAATCCCAGAAGGTCGGAAG
>CANHWU010000011.1 GCA_947464415.1 Flavobacteriales bacterium | reverse complement strand
TTGAGTTGAAACGTATGGATTGTAAATGCGTGTTATACACCCGAATTGTATCTTGATCTCGGACAATATCAATGTAAATGCACCCATTTAATGTAGTACCACTGAACATCACCTGTCCACCTTGAATAATGGGAAACCGACTAAAAATTACCAAACCCGTTTTTCTTCCCCCTTTGACTGAATTGCTAAATTTAACGTGATGAAACTTCAAATTGAGTTTCTCCTTCAATAGGGCAATATGATTAAGCTCCGCAGTTTGAAGAAACTCTTGGAAACCCAAAACATCTGGCTGTTGCGTTTGAACAACAGCCATGATAGAATCTCGAATTCTACCAGAAGGAAGATCTACCAATTTATTGGCTTCATTAAAACCTAAAAGATTCACGTTCCAAGTCATCAATCGTAAAAGCGCTTTACCATCTTCATTCACTCTTTCATCTACCTGACTAAATTGAAAATAACTTAGGATGTGAGTTGTTCCTAAAAAAATAATCGCTGCTAATAACCAAGCCACTCGAGATCTCATCATTGCAGCCAATACACAAAGTCCTAACACCACCATAAGGACAAACGGATAGGACAAACCGATCAACGGTAAAACTTTACTAATATGAGGGGGAATCCAATACGATAGATAACATAAAATTAGCATTAGTACGCTCAAAAAAGCCAAGATCCAACCCAAACGTTTCACGACCCTATAAAACATCATGCCTGACTTTGCTGCTTTAAAAATTCCTTTTCTGCCTTGCTAAGACTCTCATATCCATTTCTGCCTATTTTATCTAAAATCGCGTTAAGTTGTTTTTCTTTATTCACTCTCTCGGTATTGAACTCATCATCGGATTTTGGCCTTTTATGAACTGACGATTTAATATTTTTTACACTACCGCCTTTCCTCCAAAGCAACCATCCCATTACAGCACCTCCAATATGCGCCCAGCTCCCTCCAGCGTTCCATCCTTGTCTGATGCCAATAAGATCCAACAAAATAAAAAACAATGCTACCCATTTCATCTCAAGGATTACTACCCCCCAAAAATTAATTCTCTTGTTGTAATCTATCCCCACGAGCGCAAATACCAATCCCATATTGGCGGCTGAATTACCTACTAAAAAATGATCTTCAAAATTTAAAAATTCCGCAGAAATAGAATATACCAAAATTCCCCCAAAGGTGGAAAACAAATAAGTACTCCACCACTTTTTCCTTCCTGCAATCTGCTCTAATTCCTTTCCAATCACATACAAAACCAAGAGATTTAGAAAAAAATGTGCAAATGATATATGAACTAACATATGAGATATCAAAGTCCACGGATGTGATGTAATATTAGACCACTCACCTGACCAACCGGCGTAATCAACAATCCTTTCAGAAGAATATCCCTCCCAAAAAACACTTAACAACACCAAAAAACCATACACCGCCGAATGCACCAACATCACCTGTTGATAAGCGTGCAGATGAGAGAGTTTATATTTAAAATTACCTACCATGATTGTCGCTGGTCTTCTTCTCTTTGCCAGTATTTCAACAATAAATACCCAGTAATCATCCCTCCAAGATGAGCAAAATGGGCCACATTATCCCCTGGACTTCCACGCATGGCAGAGAACAATTCTATCGCACCATAACCGATCACCAACCATCTTGCCTTTAAAGGAATAGGAGGGAATAGCAGCATCAATTCAACATTGGGAAACAACACTCCAAACGCCAATAAAATTCCAAATACAGCACCCGATGCTCCCACCATACCTGTATTTAAAATACTATTCGCTCGTGCCATCAACGGATCGATGTAATTTTTGGCTTGTGACAAAGCCTCTGCACCCTCACTCCTCACACGATCCCATTCATCGGGTGAAAGTCGGTGAATTACCTGAGATAGTTCATAATAGGTCATCGCATTGTGCAAGAAAAAGGCGCCTAACCCAGAAACAATATAGTAGGTGAGAAATTTTTTAGGCCCCCAATGAGATTCTAATACTGTTCCAAAAATATAAAGACCATACATATTGAAAAAAATATGCGAAATACCTCCGTGCATAAACATGTGCGTGATAATCTGCCAAGGCCTAAAATTGGGACTCTCCCAATAATATCCGGCCAAATAGGTCTCCAAACTTGGAATCGCCATGCTGGCAATAAAAAACAAGACATTGATAATAATGATGTTTTTAACCACCTCTGTTGCACTTCTCATATTGCAAAAAATTGTTGAATATTCTTTTCACTCATCTTGAAAATAATCTTGTCATGCTTAGGAGTGAAAAAAGGATTTTCACATTGCAAAAGTTGAACGACAAGATCTTTCATTTCTGGAACCGTGAGCATTTGGCCGGCGCGAATAGCATCTTGCTTAGCTGCCAGCCAAGCCATCATCTCTCTATCATTGTTCATTCTTTCATAGCCATTCTCCCATTGCTGAACAATCTCCTCAAACTGTCTTTCCCATGACCAACCAAAATCCACATTGGGTATAGCTAAAAGCTGCACCATATCCTCCTCTATCTTCCAATCAAATCCCATTGAACGCAACTCATGCTCCGCCCCCAACAAACTCACCTTGTCCTGTTGGCCCCATTCAAATTGAAATGGGGTTAGCAATTGTTGGCCCGACCACTTCCAATCCTTACTGAGCCACGACTCGAATTGAATTTGTCTATGAGCCAAACCCTGGTCTACCATCCACATCTCGCCGTTGTATTCAAATACAACCCATCTCTTAAACACTTGCATCGGCTGTATATCAGATTGCTCCCAACCCGCTTCATCTTTCCAATTCAACTGTTCAGGAATACTTTGCACTTTCGCATGGATCTCCGCCTGCATCAGCAGCCATTCATTTACTACATCTCGCTTAGGGGTTTCCTTTCCAAACGGATTATAATCAGGAGAATACTGCACTTGAGGAATCTTTACTTCTGAATTTCCCCATACTGGGGTTGTGATGTTGCCTTCTTGATTAAAATCAATGGTGGGAACTATATTGTGCATGCCCAATGACCTGCGAGCAGCAGCATGCAAAATGGCATAAACCGCTTTATCGTCTTGAAATTTAACCTCGGTTTTGGTGGGATGAATGTTCACATCGATCAAGGAAGGATCCACCTCTAAATATACAAAGTAGCTCGCAAACGTACCTTCCTTCAATAACCCTTGGAATACAGTTTGAATAGCGTGATGTAAATAGGAATGTTTCACATAACGTCCATTGACAAAGAAATATTGGTCTCCGCGACTCTTCTTGGCCGCTTCCGGCTTTGCCAAAAATCCTGATATCCTGAGCCAATCCGTTTGTTCCTCTATCGGTACCAGCCATTCATCAAACTTATTTCCCATGAGTTTGACAATGCGTTGACGATGATTGCTTGGCATTAAGTGGATTTCCTTTTGACCCTCATTTTCCAACAACATTTCCACCTCTGGATGCACCATCGCTACACGCATAAATTCTTCCAGAATATGCTTCCATTCGACATTATCACTTTTCAAAAAATAACGCCTAGCCGGAACATTATAAAATAAATTTTTGATAGAAAAATGAGTACCCTTATTCATCGAGCACGCCTCTTTGCTATCCATTCTTCCCCCTGACATCAACACCTTGGTGCCTTCGATGGAATCTTCTGTTTTGGTCTTTAATTCAACATGAGCAATGGCCGCTACACTGGCCAAAGCCTCACCTCGAAAACCCTTAGTGGCTATTTGAAAAAGATCAGCGGCAGTTTTTAATTTGGAGGTGGCATGGCGCTCAAAACACATTACCGCATCCGCAGGCGACATTCCTTTACCATTGTCTTCAATATAAATCAATGTCCTTCCCGCATCTTTGATGGAAAGTTTGATCTTGGTAGCTTCTGCATCAATGGCATTTTCCATCAATTCCTTGACTACTGAAGCTGGCCGCTGAATTACTTCTCCTGCTGCAATCTGATTGGCTACAACATCGGGTAATTTTACAATAACATCACTCATGAATAGGCCTCCACATCTATTTATTCTCCATATTATTCGACCATTCTTCCAGCCAAAGATCCGGTTGGTACGCGGTATGTGTAACTTCACAAATCTTGGATACCACTTCATCCACTATGGTATCAGGACAAGACGCACCACTCACCACACAGATACTCCCTTGACTTGCAGTGAGATCAAAAATATCCGTTTTTATCTCCATACTTTTCAAATCCAAATAACGAATAGACTTTTCTGCTATGGCCGAAGCATCTTCGATGAAATAGGTCTTCATTTTGGTATTTAAAATGGTGGCCAATTGGAAGGTATTTGAAGATTTATGTCCACCAATTACTATAGACAACTCAGCAGGCACTTGCAAGAGCTCCATCACAGCCATTTGATTTTCATTTGTGGCATAGCATAATGTATCTCTGGTATCTGCAAAAGCATCAGCACCAAATCTGGCTTGCACCACTTGTTTCAAATAAGCTGCAATCTCTTCCGTTTCACTCGCCAGCATAGTAGTTTGATTGACTACTCCAATTCTCTGAAAATCCACGTTCGGATCAAAATTCTCGGAACATTTACCCGCAAAGTTTTTTAGAAATTGCTCTTGCTCCATTCTTCCCTCCACAAAATCGGCAATCCACTGTGCTTCTTTCATATCCCGAATAATCACACTCTTAGCATTTCGTTGGGCATGAGAAAATGTTGCCCGCGTCTCCTCATGCTTATACTTCCCATGAATGACAATGGTGTATCCTACTTCCCCAATCTCATGTGATCGCTTCCAAACTTTCTCCACAAATGGACAGGTAGTGTTGTACTTTTTAACATCCACTCCCAGTTTCTCCAATTCTGCCGCGATTTCTAATGTCGTACCAAATGCAGGAGTTATGACAATATCAGCAGCATTCAATTCACCCCAATCTACCAAGCGCCTGCCTTCTGTATCCATAATAAATCTTACCCCCATCGAAAGTAGATCCTCGTTTACCGCAGGGTTGTGGATCATTTCACCGAGTAAAAAAATACGTTTTCCAGGATTCTCATGAATGGCCTTGTAGGCAATTTCAATAGCATTCTCCACCCCATAGCAAAAACCCATGTGCCTGGGAAAAACAAAAGAGAATTTACCCGTTGGAATATTCGTAGGCGTCCAATCTTTCTTGCGCGGATCCATTGTCCTGCGCAATTGTTTTATTTTTCCGGTAAATGACGATCTAAAATGCTGGGGAATCTCAAATTTCTTCATTGCAAAAAATTATCACTTACTATTATGTCCTTTACACTCCTCAAGATACTGAATCTCCCTCTTCTTTCTCACTGCTTTGACCATCGGCTTCCATTCTTCTTGGTCGTCATATTTCTTGGATTGCTCAATTTTCTTCGACATCGTCTGCATTACAAAAACTTCTCTTTGTATTTCACTCCCATTCTCTTTGGTCAAACTATAATACAATGAAGCGTGTAAGAAGGCATACATCAAATCCAAATGGTCTTCTAGCGGTCCAAAACATGATGTATTCCAATTCCATTTGCGGGTAGGATGTTCCGTTAGCCAAGACAACACATATAAATTGGCTTTTGTTCGTTGTTCATACTCCCATGAAAAAGGAGTTTCATTGAGCCATTTGCACAAATGTCGGACACTGTCTCTTGCATTATCAAACTCCAATGGAGTTGTCCAACGATGCACGGTAAACTTGGGGCAATGCGGATATTGAGCAAAGAGATTACTACTCAAGAAGATCATCAACATCAGCCTCATTTTTTTCATAATTCCATAATCTCTTCTTCAAAGACAATTTGATGAGATCCTAACTCTTCCAAAATGGGTTCGTAAATTTCTGGATGCACCGGTAAAATTACTCCACGCATTTTCCACTTATTCAACAAAATATGCTTCACCGCAATGGCCATAGGCAATCCGACAGTAGCCGACATTGCTGTATACGGACTATGATCCCCCTCCAATACCATGCTGGATTGCAGACGATATTTCTTTTGGTTCAACTCATATTCAAATAAATGACACATCGCAATCATGTCTCTATCCGTAGGGTCTAACGCCCAACGCTCTTCAATCAGGGCCTGTAATACTTGTGCTGGTGTCCCTTTCTCCAATGGAACAGGAGTCACATCCCACAAACCTAACCACTGTAGCTTGAATAAAATTTCATTAGAAACATTTGACTTCACATAGTGATGGGCATCCTCTGGAAGAAAAGTTTGTGTAAATTCCAACATCGATTTACCACTCCAATCCATGGGTCGAGAATCATCGGTTAACCCCCATTGAACAAGTACATTCCAAGCGGCGCTGAACCCATTTCTTCTCAAAGTTCCTCTGTAAAGAGTGGGTATGCCCTTCAAATCATACAAAGATTCATAGGCCATAGAATCCCTGTTGGCGTAGCCCTCAAAAGTTCCATACTTGGGAATGCTTACGGAAAGGGTTCTTTCAAATAATCGATGATAGGGTACCAACTTATCTTTTCCTTGCTCCCTGTAATGAGCAATGCCTCCCGCTCCGGCAAGAATGACATTTCTAGGATTCCACGTGATTTTATAATTCCACGGATTATTATCACTGTCCGGCGCAATCAAACCACCTGTTAGACTATAAAAAGCGTTGATCGTAGCCCCATTGCTTCGTAAATGGTGGATAATTTTCATGGCTGACATGTGATCAATCCCAGGATCTACTCCCATCTCATTTAAAAAAATCAAGCCCTTAGATTTGGCTTCTTCATCCATCGCCTTCATCTCGGGGGAGACGTAACTTGGGGTAATCAAATGCTTGTGAAGGCGCAAACATATGCGTGCGATCATCGGATGCATCATGGCAGGAAGCATAGAGATAACCATATCCGCATGTGCCATTTCTTCCTCTAGAACAAACTGATCATCCGCAGAGAACTGAAAAACACTTCCATTGTGATGCCCTTTTACTTTCTCAGAGGCTAAAGCCAAAGCAGCATCCCCCACTCTAACATGGATCCCCAAACTTTGCGAATGCTCTAACAAATATTGAATGAGATGGGCACTGCTCCTTCCCGCTCCCAAAATTAAAATCCTCGATTTCTTTTCTTCCATCAACTTGCTTATTTCATTCCAAAGTGTTTGCCGCTCTGGAATCCATTTGGCACGAATTTTTGTAATCGCAAAAATGAACTAAATTTACCACCTAACAAAGAGAACATGAAACATATTTTATGCATTCTGTTAGCGATAGTTTCGCTTTCATCCTTCGGACAAAGCAATACCGGCCAAGTGGTCGTTTATTCTGAGACTGGCGAAAAATTTCGTGTTTATCTCAATGGAGAATTAATGAATGAAGATCCTCGTGCCAATGTTCTTTTAACAGGTCTGACCAGCGAGATATATCAAGCCAAAATTGACTTTCTCGATGCGGCCAATGCAGATTTCTCCACAGATTTTTTTGCCGTCAAAATGGGCATGGAGGTCACCTACCGTATCAAATGGACCAAAAAAGGTTATGCGATGCGTTATTTTTCAGAGCGGCCGCTAGCGGGAACCCCTATGATGGAATTTCAAGAGGCAGAATCCCTCCCATCAACGCCAAATATGGTTGAACCTGATCCTACTCCTTCCACGACACCACCTCCCATAAAAAAAGTAACCACTACTAGCACTACCACCACCACTACTCAACATCCTAATACCCCTACCTCGGAAAATGTCAACATGAACATCAACATGAATGGAGTGAATGTAGGCGTCAATGTTCAATCCAACGCTCAAACAACTTCAAGTTCACAAACCACCACTACCACTACTACCACTACCACTACTAACTCTCAAGAATATCATACAACTCCTCATCACTCTCCATCCAACCGACCCACTAATGTGAATAGCTCGCCTTCCTGCTTTATGGCCATTGGGGAATTTAATCAAGCCAAAGAAAGCATTTCTAAAAAGTCTTTTTCCGACTCAAAGATGATTTTAGCCAAGCAGATGACAGAATCTCATTGCTTTACATCTCTACAAATCAAAGAAATCACCGCTCTTTTTGATTTTGAAACAGATCGCCTTTCTTATGCTACTTTTGCCTACGATTATTGTGCTGATAAACAAAATTACTATGTCGTCAACGATGCATTTCAATTTGAAAGCACCATTGATGAGTTGAACAAAAAAATCACCAAAAAGAAATAATATGCGTTTTTTTTACTCCATTGCCCTAGCCAGTCTGGTTTTACTTACCGCTTGTAAAGGTCCCAAGTACTACACAAAGCTAGGCACCCAACAAGAAGCATCAGGATTAACCGCAGAAGCTGCTACCAGCTACTACAATGCCTTGGTTAAAAAAAGATCTTATATCCCAGCACAAACGGGAATGAAAAGAACAGGCCAATTGGTGTTGAATCAAAAACTCGCAGAGTTCGGAAGAAAAAAAGCCATGGGAACTTCAAAAGAGGCCGTCTACAGCTATTTGGAGGCCATTGATTATAAAAACAAAATCAATAATATCGGCATTCAATTGGAGGTAGGACAAATGTACGCCGACGACTACGATGACGCTAAAAAGAACTACATCCATGAATTGTACGAAAAAGGGACTGGTCACCTGGAAAAAGAAGAATATCGAGAGGCTGAATTAAGTTTTAAAGAAATTGAAAAATTCGATCCCAATTTCAAAGATGCCAAAGATTTACAAGACATCGCTTACCTTGAGCCATTGTACAAAGATGGAAAGGCCATGTTCGAGGCCGGTAGATATCGTACTGCTTATGAATCACTGAACAAGGTGTTAGACAGAAAGGACACCTACAAAGACGCCAAAGAATTAAAAGCAAAAGCGCTAGAAAAAGGCACCATTACTGTAGCCATATTGCCATTTAATAACGGCACCCGAGTGAATGGGGTGGAAACAAGCATGGCGGCCTATACCCTATCCTCTCTCACTGAAATCAAAGATCCATTTTTAAAAGTAGTAGATAGAGAAAATATGATGGCCATCCTACAGGAGCAAAAGTTACAATTGAGCGGTGTTGTGGATGATAAAACCGCGGTGGAAGTGGGGAAATTAGTGGGTGCTCAAGTAATCCTGACAGGGACGGTTTTGAAATTTGAAGAGAAAAAAGGATTTGTCAATAGCGATACACGCACGGCTTATCAATCCTACCTGGAGAAACAAGTAAGCAATGGGCAAGAGGTAATGGTTACCAAATACAAAGCCGTCAACTATACTGACTACAGTGGCAAGAGTTCCGTTACCATGGATTTTCAGCTGAAAGTGGTTTCGTTGAAGACCGGCGAATTGCTCAGAACCAAAATGATCAATAAAAAAATGGAAGATGAGATTCATTATGCAAAGAGCGACATTGCAAGAGATAACCTTTTTCCAGGTTCAGATGGCCGAGTGGAGACGGCCAATGATCGCGTTCAAAGCTTCAGAGGTTTATTTTCGGCTCGAAGAGATTTAAAATCGGTGGGAGATTTAACCACCGAAGCCTACAATCAGACGGCCAGAGAAATTGCCAATGATGTGAAAAGCTTGATGCAAGAGCTAGTGAAGTAATGAATTATTGGCGAAAAATAGGATTTCACTTTTTTAGTTTCGTGTGTATTACGCTCCTTCTAGTGAGCTGCACTACACAACAAAACCTAATAGAGGATACACCCAAAGATCCAATACCTGATTGGGTTTCACAACATCCCATAGACAATTCTTACTACATTGGGATTGGCAGCTGTAATAAAAAAAGCTATCCCGTAGATTTCATTAGTATCGCAAAAAAAAATGCCCTCAATGACATGGCCTCCAGCGTCAGTGTGCGTGTGCAAGGAGAAAGTTTTTTAAATACAATGGAAGTGAACAAAGTTTTTTCTGAAGACTTCAGTTCACGCATTAACACCACAACCGATATAGTTTTTGATGATTTCGAAACCGTTGCTACTTATGACAACGGTAAAGACTACTGGATATATGTTCGGGTAAGTAAGTACGACTATCAGCAGCAGCAAGCCGCAAAGAAAAAAGCCATTTTAGACAAAGCTTTTGACTTTTATCAAAGAGGCAACACCGCAATTGCTAAAAATCAAATCAACACCGCTACTGACATGTGGTTGCATGGTCTGTTTGCCATGAAAAATTATTGGACAGAAAGCAATCCCTATGTCATTCCAAGTGGGGAGGAAATCATATTGGATCAATCTATATACAACGCCTTACAAGAACACTTGAGCAACATTCGATTGAGTTGCGATGAAAGTACCATTTTACTCACTGCAAAAGATAGATTTAGCAGAACCGTCAATATTGGCTGTAGCATGGAAGGTCGCACCGCAGTTGGCGTTCCCGTTCAATATTTTTTTCCAACGGAGCGCTACATGAAGCCCAAAAAAGTACTCTCCAATACCAATGGAATAGCTGCTATTGAG
This sequence comes from Flavobacteriales bacterium, assembly GCA_947464415.1. Taxonomy (GTDB): domain Bacteria; phylum Bacteroidota; class Bacteroidia; order Flavobacteriales_D; family Sanyastnellaceae; genus CAMCTV01. The sequence goes on along the minus strand of CANHWU010000011.1, from coordinate 22,527 downwards.
GTGCAAGGTGTTCCCATGGACGCTCGTCAACCGCAATTGGAAATTGCCATTGAAATGGATGCGCTCATTCCTGCGGATTTGAATGAAGCCATTTGTAAAAGTTTACTTCAATCTTCATTAACGCAAACCCTGAAAGTACCCATCACACTTGTCAAACCTAGTTTTTGTATTGTCAGCGAAGAAAAGGAATTTGACAATACTTCTGATCAAAAATTATTGGCCGGTGCCACGGAATCATTCCTCGCTCAGAAGGGCTACACCATTCTACCCTCAAGTCAGATACAAAAAGCCAATTTTATCATAGAAATCAAGGCCAATAGTAAAGACGCAGGTAAATCGAGTGATTTCGCCAGTGCGATATTGGACTTAACCTTAACCTTAAAGGATACAGATACTCAATTGGTAAAATATCAAAACAATACCAATAGTATCAAAGGAGTTCAATTAAATACCCAAGCAGCGGGAAGCGAAGCTTATAAAAAAGGAAAAATAAAGTTAGAAGAAGAGTGGTTAAAAGCCATGTTGCAATCCATTTTGTAACTTTGGCATTATTCATGATTTAGAGCAAACAACTAAAAACCAAAATAAAAATGAAAACAATGAAAATTATGCTGATGATCTTGGTGGTTGCCATGGGATTCGGCGTTACGGCTTGTAAAAAGAAAAAAGGAGCCACTAAAACAGAAGACACAGGAGTGAATCCCAAGCAACAAGGCGAAGTATTGATCAATGAGTATTGCTCAGGTGACCAATATCTGAGCACCAAAGATGCTTTCAGAGCTACCGCTACCGGAGAAAGTATGGATCGTGAGACGGCTAAAAAGAAAGCCAAATCCAATGCAATGTCAGAATTATCCAAAACCATCAGTGCTACCATGAAAGTGGTAGGAGACAATTATGTGAACTCTTCTGAAGTAAACAACAAAGAACAATTGACAGAAACCTTCCAAGAAATGTCAAGAACCGTAGTGGATCAAAATCTAAAAGGCGCTGTGGAAATTTGTGAGAAACTAACCCAGAAGCCCGATGGTTCTTATGTTAGTTACGTAGCTATCGAATTGTCAGGTGAAAAAATCACCAATTCCTACAATGAGAGACTTTCAAAAGATGAAAAGCTCAAAGCCGATTACAACTATGAAAAGTTTAAAGAGACCTTTGAGAAGGAAATGACCAAAATGGCCGAAGATCAAAAATAATTGCAATTTATCACAACAAAAAAGCCCGACCATTCGGGCTTTTTTTATGCTTTTATTTTTGCTCTATACAAACCGTGGATCCGTTTCCATCACATGACCGCAACCCTTGCAGGTGCGTAATTCTTCCGAAGAGTAAAAATGCTTGAATCTGGGAAGAAAATCCTTTTCAATATTGTGCAACACAAAATAATCTTCGTAGAGTGGATGGTTACATTTTTCACAAAACCACATCAAACCATCTTTCATTTCGCGGTCTGCCCTTTTCACTTCTATTACCAATCCCACTGTATTGGGGCCTCGTCTCGGTTGATGTGGAACACCTGCGGGGAGTAAAAACATATCCCCTTCCTTGACCACGATATCCACCGCTTTTCCATCTTCTTGAATTCCCACTTCGATATCGCCTTGCAGTTGATAAAACAACTCCTCCGTTTCATTGTAATGATAGTCTTTTCTCGCATTGGGTCCACCCACCATCATCACTATGTAATCTCCCGCTTCAGCATATACATTTTTATTCCCAACAGGAGGTTGTAAAAGATGTCGATTGTCTTCGATCCATTGCTGGATGTTAAAAGGTCTTCTGATCATATCAATTAAAAAGTGGTTGTTTATTTATCGCTAAAATTTCTTGCATAAACGCTGCATTTTCGAAGGCATGATTCCCGATTACCACGATATTGGCACCTGCGCTCCATGCTGATTGAATGGCGGCCTTGTCTCGAATACCTCCTCCTACAATGAGGGGAATTTGTATGAAAGATCTGGTCAGATGGATGACTTCTTGACTTATTGCCTCTTTTGCACCGCTTCCTGCATCCAAATACATCAACTTCATACCTAATTGCTCACCAGCCAGAGCCGTTGAGGCCGCCAATCCCGGCTTGTCATTGGGTATCGGTTGTGTGTTGCTAATATAGGAGACCGTGGTAGGCTTGCCTCCATCTATTAGGACATAACCCGTGGGATAAATTTCCAAACCCGACATTTTCAATGTGATCGCCGCTTGCACATGCTGACCAATGAGCAGTTCTGGGTTTCTACCCGATATCAAAGACAGCAATAGAATTCCATCTGCTGCAGGATCAATTTGCGCATTGGACCCCGGAAACAAGATCAACGGTTTTTGAGATGAACGGAGCGCCACAAGACATGCATGCAAATTTTGATGATATAAAAAGCTCCCACCCACCAATACAACATCTACCGCACTGCCCTTTATCTTCTCCGCCAACATGGTCCACTCTGTTGGGTTTCCATCATCCGGATCCACCAATAATGCTAAGCCATTTTTTATGTTGAAATCCAATTTCATTTTCAAAGCAATGTCCTCAAAGGTAATGAAGTTAGGCTGAAACTCTAGTCGAATTTACTATGCGCATGGTATTCGCAATTACTAACAGCCATTCGTTAACATATCGTAAATTTTTAGTAACATAAAATCAAATTCTTCCATTAGTTTCGAAATCGTTAATTGTAAACATCCGAATCAAAAAATATGGAATTTCAATCATTAAACTTCGAAGTGCCGAAGACGCTCAATTCACTGATCAAAGTGATCGGCGTGGGAGGTGGTGGCTCTAACGCCGTTAACTACATGTTCAACCAAGGGATCAGAGGGGTTGACTTTATCATATGTAACACGGATGCACAAGCATTAGAATCCAGTGCAGTGCCACACAAAGTGCAATTGGGCGCGGCTCTCACAGAGGGAAGAGGAGCAGGTTCCGCACCCGCTGTAGGCAAGGAAGCGGCTCTAGAGAGCATCGAGGAAATTAGAAATATTCTAAAAAGCGACAATAACAAAACCAGTATGGTGTTCATCACAGCTGGTATGGGCGGTGGAACCGGCACCGGTGCAGCGCCTATCATCGCGCAATTGGCCAGAGAGATGGGGATATTGACGGTAGGAATCGTTACCGTCCCCTTTGGTTTTGAGGGAAAGAAACGCCATGATCATGCTGAAGATGGGGTATTGGAAATGCGAGCCGCGGTAGATACTTTATTGATCATTCGCAATGACAAACTCAGAGAGTTGTTTGGTAATTTGAGCATGAAGCAGGCCTTTGGTCATGCGGATGAGGTGCTTTGCACAGCTGCCAAAGGAATCGCAGAAGTAATGACGCTCACTGGTTTGGTGAATGTGGATATGAATGACGTCAAAACCGTAATGAAAGACAGTGGTGTCGCCATCATGGGAAGCGGCAGAGCTAGTGGCGAAGGAAGAGCTAAAAAAGCAGTTGATTTGGCATTGGAATCCCCATTGCTCAACGATAGTGATATTTTTGGAGCCAAGCATGTACTTCTGAACATTACGCATGGAGAAGAAGAATTATTGATGGATGAAGTCAGCGAAATCACCGACGCCATTCAAGATAGAGCCGGTATGAATGCCAATGTTATCTGGGGTTATGGCCAAGACAATCGTTTAGGAAATGACATTTCTGTCACCGTCATTGCCACTGGCTGGAATGCAAAAGACATCGATGCCGTGCTTCCTGGACTTCAAGTAGCAGAAACCGTAGTAGTGGACATTCACACCTCCGCCGAGGAAGTAAGTGCACAACTTGAAAAAGAAGTACTCACCCCCATCACCCCCACCGTGGCTGAGGTAGCCAAAGAAATAATTGCTCCTATTGATTCACCCGTATTGGTAGTAAATTTGGAAGATGCTGCTCCCTTGGAAACACAAGAAGATTTGCGTCCTTTCCAACAAGCAGAAATCACCTTTGAAATTGAATATCCCGCTGAAGAACCAAAGCTGGAAGTGATCAACGAAACACTCAATACTATTGTTGCTGAATCTCGCAACACCATGAGCTCTGATTCAGAAATTGAAAATGTTAGTTTGAAATTGAAAGAAGATCACACTTCCGCCAATGTTCAACAAGACGTTTACAAAGTAATTGGTTTAGAAGATGCCATCAATGCTCCCGTTGCTTCGATGCCCATCAGAGAAAGAGCTACAGATCAAGTAGATCGTGCTAGCATTGCCGAGAAGCAAATGGAGAGGGTGGAAAGAATCAAGCAAGTAAGCGTAAATATCAAAAACCCAGCAGCGGTAAAGTCATTGGAAGAAGAACCCGCCTACATGAGAAAGAAAATTGCTTTGGATGCTGCACCATCGAGCAATCACAACCCCGTATCTCGATTTGGAATGACGGAAATTCAAGATGAAAATGGAGAGAAGCGATATGAATTGAAAAGCAACAATCCCTTTTTGCATGATAATGTAGATTGATAAGATCAACTGAATAAATAATGAAAAAGCCCGATTTCTCGGGCTTTTTTAATTCTTCTTTACTTTCTTTTTTCCATTAACAGCTCATGTGCCTTCTTCTGTCTTTGCCATTCATAATAAGCAAAGCCATAGGTCCAAAACACTGCCCATAATGAGTAAATCAATACCACAATGATGGTCAACCACCATCTTTCTTGAACAATATTACCAGCCTCATCTTTCACCAAAAAGGGCTCATACTTCCAAACAAAATTCCAAGCTCCCAAGAGAAAAAGCGCAGCGGAAACCAGAAAGCTCAATGCAACTGCGCCCACTACACCACTCTTATTGGGCTGCGTACCCTCTTTGGAGGTATGGTTCCAGTAACCCACCACCTTGTTATTTTTATCATGCACCACGCTGACCACTTCGTTGTAGCGAGTGTGGTACAAGCCATCATTCATTCCTACAAACAAAATATCATTCAATTTGACCCAACGCTGTGGGCCCTTTTTTTCTTGTCCTTCAATCACGGAAGTTCCCCCTTCTTGCAATGGACCCTGCGTAACAATCAAATCCGTATCCGGAAATAAATCTCTTATTTTTCCCATGAACCAAAAGTACTGAAAACAAATTTAGGGCAGAATGGACAAGGTAACTTTTCTCTCTTGGTTGGACTGCTTGGATACAGACCTGCCCGAATAATCCATGTCTAATTGAGAGATAGAGACTCCCTTTTGAATCAAAAAATCCTGGACTTTCATGGCTCTTGCTAACGCCAAACGCTCATTGAAATCCTCTTTACCTTTGGCATCCGCAAAACCCTTGATTTGAATTCTAGTCGTTGGATGATGATTAAGGTAGCTGGCCCATTCCTCTAACATTCTCTGATCTTCGTCTTTCCATTGAGATGCGCCCGATTCAAAATAAATCACACCTCGTAAATTACTCAATACTGCCCCACCCCATTCGTCGGGGCTATTTTGACTTAAAGCAAGCAATGATTCATCTGGCCATTGCAGCAAAGACATCGCGCTAAAATGAAAAGGTACATAGCTCCAGTCCCAATGCCCATTTACATCCATCACTCCTTGAGCCAAGGATCTGCCATTTTCATCACGGATCAATAAATAACCAAAAGGAATAATCATTCCCAACGAATCTTTAAGGGTAAACCTTAATGACTTTTCAATGGGGATGCTGCAACAAGATGCTATTTCATTCAACGAAATGGAAATCTTCTCCACCTCCACACCTTCTATCTCTACCCTTGCTCCAGAGGGACCGAACAAACATATACGCCTTTGCTCAAATTGTTTTTTCAGAAAAAACAACCTCATTGCACCCTCATTTCGATTAGAAACCAATCCACCCCAACCATCATCGTAAGGTATCCACTGCATATCATCCCATTCTGAATTGATGGGGGCTTCTAATTGCCATTTCATGGTCCACGCCCCCTCTAATGGCGATTTGAATATGTCCCAATCTCCCAACTCTGTTTTTGTACTAAAATACAAATCTCCCTTCCATGCAGCACAGTATCTTTCATCTTGCTCAGAATTTACACTCGACTGAAGAATGGCCACCTCCGACCACACTCCTTGCTTCCAATGCATTCTGTAAATATCAAAACCTCCGTATCCTCCCTTTCGGTTAGAGGAGAAAAATAAAGTTTGTGTTCTTTCGTCCCAGGCAGGATGTATATCTTCACCATCATGCTGCCCAGTGGGAATCAACACTTCTGTCTGCCCATCCCAAAAAAACAATCGCGATGATCCTTTCTTTTCGGGAAATAAATATTTTGAGTAAAAAACACCTTTATCCGATAGGCAACAATAATCAGTGGCTTGATGCCTTATCATCCATTCAGCAGACATTTGAAATGGAAGCTCTTGATTCTTCAGGTGAGACATTCTCCTCTCCCATTTATCCATCCAAGTACCATCTTGCGTTTTTGCTTTGATCCCCTGCGCGTAGCACATTTCAGTTCCGCTGCACCACAGGGGTGAGACCGTTCCTTTTTCTGTGGTTATGGCCTCCCATTTCCATTGAGCAACCATAGAGATCGAGGTCAGACAACACCCCAAAATGACACACCACCTAGCCAATGAAAAGAAATTCTGCACTCACGCAATTTCTCCTAAAAATCAATTAAAAAAAGGAATTCAACGATTACTTTTCAAAATGAAAAGGTTCAATTCTTATCGTGGCTTTCTTGCTGAAGAGCCGTGTACACCAACTCCGCCTCATGGTACCAATCCTCACCAAATTTTCTGATCAATGGTTCCTTCAAAAACCTAAAAACAGGAACCTTCAATTTGGATCCACACTCACAAGCCGGCTTGCAGATAGGCCATTGATGATAGTTGACACCGATATGCTCCCGAAGTTGGGTCAATCGAATAGGATACAGGTGACAACTGATGGGCTTTTTCCATTTGGATTTCCCTTCAAGATATATTTTCTCATAACCACATTTGGCTATCCCGTTGTCGTAATATACAAACGCACATGGTCCATGCTCTTCACTCAAAGGGGTGGTTAAATCTCCATCCTCATCCGTAACGGCAAAGCCCTGCGATTCCACTGCTTGAATATAAGTATCCGATAACAGAGGTTTTACTAGGGGCCAATAACGCTCCAACTCCTCCAACTCCTCCTCCAACAAAGGCGCACCGCTGTTACCCTCCACACAGCAAGCTCCCTTGCATGCATTCAAATCACATACAAAAAAGGCCTCAAAAATATCTTCACTTACTAAAGTTTCGCCTATGATGATCATAACGCAAAGTTAAGTCCAGACGCGCGTTCCTTCAGAACAATTAGCACAAATGTCCACTTCTTTTCTGCTCCTCAACACTTTCTTTCGAAAACTTTGATAATGCTCATTGCGCCAAATTTGTCGCAAAGGAGCCTGCGTCAAATTGCCCATGTTGTATTGAGCATCCTTATCAAAACAACAAGGTACTACTCGTCCATCCCAAGTAACTACACAACCCGACCAAAGCCGCCAACAGTGGTCCAGTAACTCGTTTTTGATCTCCCATTTTCCGTTTCGCTTCTCATACCGGCTATACTCCGCATGGTCCGGCATCAAAGGATGATCATCCCTTGGATCATACAACTGTGCTGTCTTCCATTTCACTTCATCCACCCCTATTTCCTCCCCCCAATGCTGAATTGACTTGATTTCATTTTCATTGGGCTTCACCACTAAAGTTTGCAAAATAATATAGGGGGTAGTATTTCCCATTTCTCTCTTCCTATTTACCAAGCGCTCAACACCTTCTTTCACAACACCCACTTTTCCGTGCACCCGATATTGCTCATACACTTCTTGGCTAAAACCATCCATGCTGATGATGATTCTGTCCAAACCCACAGATAATATTTGATCCACAATGGCTGCGGTTAAAAAATGCCCATTGGTAGAGATAGCGGTGTAAATTCTATTCTTCTTGGCCAAGGCAATCATGTCCAGCAATTGCGGGTGAATAAATGGCTCTCCTTGAAAATAAAAATTCAGATAGATCAAATGTTTAGACCAATCCTTTACCCACGATTCAAAATTTTGCACTTTCAAATTGCCCGTGGGTCGATTGAACTTTTTTAAACCCGATGGACATTCCGGACAGCCCAGATTACAGGCCGTAGTAGGTTCAATGCTCATTGAGATGGGATACCCTAAGCTGCTACTCCACTTGGTCCTTTTGGATAAATGAAAATGCAGCCACACCCAGAGCGCATTGACGATTTTGAAAATAGTCAGTACTTTGAGCAATTGCCCTAAATCCCGTATTCGACTTTTCATCAATCAACCCCAAATACCAATGACATGGTGATGCTCGCGCTTTTTTCTTTAGAACTGGTATTAAAAGAGCCTCCCCAGGAATAATCATCCTCTGAAGAATTGGGAGCGACAATTTGAAAAACCCCCATATCACCGCTCTTAAGATGTCCCAAACTGGCTCCAGATTCCACTGCAATCTTTTCTGCCCTTGTCCTAGCGTCCTTAGTAGCTTCTGCTATCATTTCAATTTTGAGCGCAGCCAATTGGGTGTAATAGTATTCCGGCGCATCTGAATTCAATTCCAATCCTTGATTGATGAGCTCCGTGACCTCTCTGGATAAACGCTCTATTTTATCCACTTCAGTAGATTGGATGGTTACCTGTTGACGGAGATGATAGCCAACAAAAGTGGAGGTAGTGTTTCCATTTTTGTCTGTTTCTGTGTTATACACTTTCTCTATATCCACTGCTGAGAAAACACATTGATTGATATCCACACCTTTCGTATTCAGATAAGATTTTACCAATTCCGCATCCGCATTCACAGCGGCATAGGCATCTTTGAGCGTGGCTGCTGAACGCGCGTAGGATCCTTTCCAAACAATCAAATCCGAAGTAAAATTCTTCTCCGCCTTTCCTGTCACTGAAATGGTATCTAAATCCACATTCCGATGGACAAATGATGTTCCTAAAATGGCTCCTGTGAAAATAATAGCTAACGCAATAGCGACACTATTGAAATGGTCCTTGATTACACTCATGTCAGCTAAAATAGGCAGAAAATCTGAACCAAAGGTGAATGCAATTATCTTTACCGCCATTATGATGAGAAGTCAATTAAAGGAATACGAAAACCGCCAACCAGAGGTGGTTTTTGAGTGGAAAGATGCACAAACGGAAGCGGAAGGTTGGGTTGTGATCAACTCGCTTAGAGGAGGTGCTGCAGGAGGAGGAACCCGCATGAGAAAGGGATTGGATAAAAGAGAGGTTGAATCGCTGGCCAAAACAATGGAAATCAAGTTTACCGTCAGTGGACCCGCCATTGGCGGCGCCAAAAGCGGGATCAACTTTGACCCAACTGATCCGCGAAAAAAAGGAGTACTGGAAAGATGGTACACAGCGGTGAGGCCGCTTTTAAAAACCTATTACGGAACGGGGGGAGATTTGAATGTGGACGAGATCCATGAGGTAATTCCCATGACGGAAGGCAACGGAATTTGGCATCCGCAAGAAGGAGTTTTCAATGGGCATTTCCAACCCACCGAAGCGCAAAAAGTAAAGAGAATTGGGCAACTCCGTCAAGGTGTTGTGAAGGTATTGGACCAACCTTCATTAAGTCCTTCCATTGATCGACAATACAAAGTAGCCGATATGATCACGGGATATGGCGTAGCCCAGAGCGTTGTACATTATTACAACTTATGGGGCGGTAGTGTCAAAGATAAAAAGGTCATCGTGCAAGGTTGGGGAAATGTAGGAGCCGCAGCTGCTTTCTACATGTCGTCTGAAGGAGCCAAAGTGGTAGGAATCATTGATCGCACGGGAGGATTAATCAATACAGAAGGCTTTACTTTTGAAAAAATCAGAGATTTATTTTTACAAAGAAATGGCAATCTCCTGCAAGATGCCGACATGATTTCGTTTGAAGACATCAATCAGCAGATTTGGGACCTTGAAGCGGATGTCTTTTTACCCTGCGCAGCTTCAAGATTGGTAACCCAAGATCAATTGGATAGAATGATCAAAGCAGGACTTCAAGTCATCGCCTGCGGAGCCAACGTTCCATTTGCCGATAGCGAAATTTTCTTCGGTCCTATTGCAGAAAGTGCCGACCAAAGAATCTCCTTGATTCCGGATTTCATTGCCAATTGTGGAATGGCCAGAGTATTTGCCTATTTGATGAGCGATGAAATCCAAGAAATGAATGACATTAGTATTTTCAATGATACCTCAATGACCATTCAAAAAGCACTGAAAGAGATTCATCAGACACATCCAGAGGCAACAGGAATTACCTCACAGGCATTTGACATTGCGTTGAAAAAATTAAATGCGTAAGCAATAAAGTATGTTATACTTCGTTGGGCAATCTGTTGTGAAAAAGCTCTTAAGACTACTGCCGTTAATGCTGATTTCTGCTTCTATTCTCGGACAGAAGGTGGGAAGTTGGAATGATTGCTTTTCCTACTTTGGAATCATCGATGTTTGCGAAGGAGAGGAGAATGAAATCATCGCGGCCGCTAAAAATGGCATTTTCATTTACAATACCCAAGATCAACAAGTAGAAAGACTCAATAAAGTCAATCAATTGAGCGATGTTGGAATTAGCACACTTTATTTCTCCAAAACCCGCAAAGAGTTACTCGTAGGATACAGCAATGGAAATTTCGATATTGTCAATAAAACAGGCACCACCAATATTTCCGATATCATGCGCAGCAGCATCATTGGAAACAAAAAGATTTTTCATGTAGAGGTCCAAGACAACATCGCATACTTGGCCACAGGCCTAGGTGTCGTTACCATTGATTTAGATCGAAAAGAAGTCAAAAGCACCTATATACTGGGAGATTTAGGAAGTGTCACGCCCATATCAAGAGTATTATTGAAAGACAGTTTGATCTTTGCTGTTGGGACCGAACAAATTTTAAAAGCCTCATTGAACGATCCATTTCTTGCCGATTATCAACGATGGGAATCTATCTCTAACCTACCAGACAGCGGAACGATCGCTGATTTTATCATTTTCCAAGGAGACTACTTTTTGAATAGAAGAAAAGCCGCCAAAGATGATCTTTGGAAATGGAGTCACACTACCAACACTTGGGAAATTTGGCAAAATCTGAATGACGGAACCCGATGCCAAAAAATGTGGACCAATGAAAATGTACTCACCCTTCCATTGAACAATCGCTACCAAGTTTTTAATGGTGATCTGCAGTTGACAACAGACGAGGTTCAAGCCAACTGGGTATGGATCTCCGCTCAAAAAGTCATTGTAGATCCATCGAACACGCAATGGATAGCCAATGACCAATTCGGGTTGCAATATAAAACAACGCAAGGAATAGAGAATTTGATTTTACCCGATGGCCCCCGATCAGACGCGATGAGAAAAGTCAATGCGTACAATGATCAAGTATGGATTGCCACCGGAAATGTGGCCCCTTGGTGGGGAAATACCTGGAACATCGGATATCAAACGGCATTGTTAGGTGACACCTGGATCAATGATCCCATGGGGGATGGAGGCAATGAATACGGTCCTGCGGTGTTTGATGTACTCGATGTAGCCGTGGACCCCACCAATACCGATCATGTGTTATTCAGTAGTTGGGAAGACGGTGTCATCGAACGAAATCCTGGCGCCACCCTTACCTATTACAATGCACAAACCAACAACTGCCCACTTGAAGAAGGTCCATTTGATTGGGCTCCTGGCTGGACCGGAGTTTCAGGACTTTGCTTCGATTTGAAAGGGAATGCCTGGATATCGAATAGCTATAGCAATTTCCCCTTGCACGTGATGGATGCTGATAAAAACTTCACTTCCTATACCTTTCAACCCTTCATTAGCAATTCAGATATCATTGATCAAGTGATCCATACTCAAGAAAACTATGTTTTTGCCATCGTCAGAAACAAAGGGATTTTGGCCCTGGATTATAAAAATACACCGGGGAACTTGACCGACGACAGTTTTAAAATATTAAAAGACAAAGAAGGAGAGGGAGGTTTGCCTACCAAAGATATTTATTGCATGATTGAAGATTTGGAAGGTGCTATTTGGGTAGGGAGTCTGCGAGGACTTTCTATTTTTTACAATCAAGCCGACATCTTCAGCGAGGCCGGTGCAGACGCTGAACAAATCCTCATTACGCAGGATGGTAATGTCCAAATACTATTGGAAACGGAAGCCATCAACAGCATTGAGATCGATGGTGGGAATAGAAAGTGGATCGCCACACAGAACAATGGGGTATTTTTATTCAGCGCAGACGGCCTCGAACAATTGGCTCATTATACCAAAGAAAATAGTCCATTGCCTTCCAACAATGTCTATGACATCGGATTGAATCAAGCCAATGGAACAGTGTATTTTGCCACCGATGCCGGAATGGTATCACTGGTCAGCTCAGCCACCAATTTTGACAATGAAATTTCTAAAGTGTACGCTTTCCCCAATCCTGTTTCTTCAGATTATGAAGGCCTGATCACCATTCAAGGTTTGGCCTATGAAAGTGAAGTAATGATTACAGACCCCTTGGGAAATCTTGTTTTCAAAGCCGATAGTGAAGGAGGAAGGGTGGTTTGGAATGGTCGAGTTAACAATGGCGAAAAACCTTCTTGGGGTATTTATTCCGTACTGGTGACCAATGCAGATGGCTCGGTTGATAACACGACGAAAATTGCTTTTGTGAAGTAGGTTTTTTTTCTTCTCTTTACACTCATGATAATATTACAAGTAACGGAAAGTCCCTCCTTGGATTTTTTCTCTTTGATTTTCAAAGGAGGTTGGGTGATGATTCCATTGGGATTGGTTTTGATCTTTGCCATTTATCTGATCATAGAAAGATGGCTTTATTTCAATGTACAAGACGGTGTGAATGGGGAAAAATCCAATCGACACATTGCTTATTTACGCAGTGGAGAAAGTCACCCTGCCGTTCAATTATGCGCAGAAGAAAAAGGAGCATGGGGAAGAATTTTTATTCATGCCGGAAGCGGGGAATCTATGCAAGACACGGATCAATTGCTTTCTGACGCCACCAATATTGAGGTATCTCAATTGGAGAAAGGTTTATCAGGATTATCCCTCATAGCAGGAATCGCTCCGCTATTAGGTTTTATAGGCACTATCATCGGGGTGATCAACATTTTCTTTGACATCTCACAATCACAAGACATCAGCATCTCCGTCATATCCGAGGGGTTGTATCAAAAAATGATTTCTTCCGCTACGGGATTATTCGTAGGCATCATCGCCTTTGCGGCGAATCAACTTTTTCAGCAAAGAATCGATCGTTTCATTAGGAGAATTCAGCAACACGCCTTATTGGTAAAACTCGCTATCAAAGAAGGGAATTTGGTAAAATGAAGATTCGAAGAAGACATAAAAATGATGCGGAAGTAAGCACACATTCTTTGAATGATATCATGTTTTTCTTGTTGCTTTTCTTTCTTATTCTCTCTACCATGGCTCACCCCAATGTGATCAAAGTGCTTTTGCCGGAATCTAAAGAAGCTGCGAGCAAAGAATCGAAACAAAACGCTCAATTGGTAGTAGATGCGCAGAAGCAATATTATTTAGACAACATCGTCTGCACCGCGGAAGAATTAGAGAGAAGATTGGGCTTGATTGCTCAGAAAGACAGTACCATTGGGATTTCCATTCAAATGGATCGGACGCTGAGCGTTCAAGACTTAGTGGATGTCATGGAAATGGGAAAACGTCAACATTTAGCGATGTTTTTAAAAACCACCCAACCACAATAATATGTTCATCGCCATCATTGCTCTTTTCATCCTCGGATATACTCTTATTATCACTGAGCATACCGTTAAAATAGATAAAGCAGCCACCGCACTTTTCATTGGCGTTGGTTGTTGGGTATTACTGGTGATGGGAGTGATGATTCTTCCTGCATCCAGTCAAATCGCTTTTTCCCATTATCAGACCCTTCATCCCGACAACCAGCATGACCTGATAGGCTTTTTTGAATTTCGCCTGATGGAACATTTGCAGGAAATTGCGAGTATTTTATTGTTCTTGATGGGCGCCATGACCATCGTGGAAATCATAGATGCCCATGAGGGGTTTTCTATCATTACGCAACTCATCACCGCGAAGAAAAAAGTCAGTCTGCTTTGGATCATCTCCATCATCACTTTCTTTCTCTCGGCTGCATTGGATAACCTCACTACTGCCATTGTCATGGTGAGTCTCATTCGGAAAATTATTCCAGATACTCAGACTCGTTGGTTTTTTGGAGGCATCATCATCATAGCCGCCAATGCAGGCGGGGCTTGGTCGCCATTGGGGGATGTTACTACCACCATGTTGTGGATTGGAGGACAAATCTCGGCTGGTAATATTATCACTCAATTATTCCTGCCTAGCTTGTTCAGTATGCTAGTACCCTTGATCATCTTGAGTGTTGTATTAAAAGGCAATATTGACGGTAGTTCAACCAGCACACCATCTCACGAAGTTGAAAAGAAAGATCAGTATATTGCCTTGCTTTTTGGTCTCGGTGGATTATTGTTTGTTCCCATTTTTAAAACCATTACCCACCTTCCTCCTTTCATGGGAATCATGTTCAGTTTAGGGGTTTTATGGATGGTGACCGATTGGATGCACGGCCGAAAACTAGATACTGAAAAATCTCGTTTTTCCGCCTTGAGTGCATTGAGAAAAATCGACATGCCCTCTGTACTGTTCTTTTTAGGAATTCTTTTAGCGGTGGGTGCACTGCAGGAATTGGGCGCATTGGCGCAAGCATCGATTTGGCTGAAAGATCAATTTCAAAATATTTACGCCATCAATATCATCATCGGTTTACTCTCGGCAGTAATCGATAATGTGCCTTTGGTAGCTGCGAGCATGGGCATGTATCCCATCGCCGAAATGACAACAGATGCTTGGCTTCAACATTTTGTCCAAGATGGCGCTTTTTGGGAATTTCTGGCGTATTGCGCTGGCACGGGAGGAAGTATATTGATCATTGGTTCAGCGGCAGGTGTGGCCGTCATGGGATTAGAGAAAATCACTTTTGGGTGGTACTTCAAAAAAATCACTCCTTGGGCGTTTCTGGGTTATTTTTCTGGCGCCGTTTATTTCATGCTTACCCATTGAAACAATGCTTATTCAATATTCATTGTTGAATAAGTGATGGATCACTCTGTAAAATCAAGGCAATTTCCATTGAATTTCGTCGTTTATAAATAAAACGGAAAAAGATGATATTCGATTTGATTTTCATGCAAGCGGTAAGTTTACCCGATGCCACGGCTCCTCACAATACAAGTATCGGTGCCACTTTAATGCATCAACTCGTATCCGGTTGGTACATTTATGTCCCACAAATACTGATGAGTATCATCAGCGTGTATGTCATTATTGATCGTTGGAGAGCCACCAGCAAAGCACTCAAGGGGGATGTGAATTTCACCACTCGATTAAGAGATCAGATCTATGCCGGCAAAATTGATCAGGCAAAAGAAATGTGTCGTCAAGAAAACAATCCCATGGGGAATATTATTTTGAAAGGTCTTTCTCGATTGGGTAATCCCGTGAAAGAGATTAAAAAAACCATTGAAACGGTAGGCCGACAAGAGACGGCGAAGCTCGAAAAAAATGTAATCGTATTGGCCACTATTGCCGGTGTAGCGCCCGTGTTTGGATTCTTAGGAACTGTATTCGGTGTCATCATCATTTTCAAAGACATCGCAGATGCGGGTTCTTTGTCCATCAGCACCGTATCCGAAGGACTCTATTTGAAAATGATGTCCTCCGCAGTAGGTTTGATTGTTTTCATGATTGCTCATATTGGCTACAACCTTTTGGTATCCCGTATCAATAAAGTAGTGAACAAAATGGAAACCACTGCCATGGAGTTCATAGACATCTTAGAAGAACCCACAAAATAATTGCTATGGACTTCGGAAGAAAAAATAAAGTGCATGTAGAACCCGCGATGTCTGCCTTGTCTGATATCATCTTCATGCTACTGATCTTCTTCATCATCGCCAGCACACTTGCGGTGAATGGAGAAGCTGTGAATTTACCGAAAACCTCCACCGGTACTCCTAGCATAGGTAGTACCACTATTACCATTACCAAAGATCTGGTGTACTCCCTCAACAATGAGGTAATCGATAAAGCTGTACTCAAAGATCGCTTGCAGAATTACTTTTTTGGAAGACCAGAGGACAAGCGGACAGTGATTCTCAATGTAGACAGAGATGTGCCCACGGGAGAAACCATTGAACTTTTTTCCACTTTGAAGGTACTGCATTGCGAACCCGTCATTGCCACCAAACCAATAGAGTAAAATGGCCACGCTCGAAAAATATTATCCCTTAGCTGGAACTCTTGGATTCCATGCATTGTTGTTTCTCCTACTTCTATTAGGAATGCGCAGCTGCAATGTATCTACGTCTGTCAAAGAAGAAGTGCAATACGAATCATTGAGCTTGGCCGCATTGGGAGATTTTGAACCTGGAGAGGGAGAGTATGTCGATTTAGGATCCGAAGCAGAAGCCGTGGAAGCAGCCCATGGTGATATTGAGCAAGTAATTTCCGACATGCAATCGCAAGTGGAAACGCAAGGATCCTCTACCCCTACTCCAGTGGAAAATAATCCTAGTCCTACTCCAAGCAACGAGCCCAGCGCTGAGCAATTGGAGCAAGAGGCCAAGAAAAATAAAATCAACAAATTATTCTCCGGAGGTAGCAATAGCTCTGCAGGGAATACTCCTGGTGGCACTGGTATTGAGGGCAATCCCAACGGCGAATTAGGCGGTAAAGGTCAATTTGGTGGGAAGGGAGGTAGTGTGCAATGGAATTTGAAAGGAAGAGGCGTAGCCAAGGAACCCTCTTTGGAACAAAAACCCCAATATGAAGGAACCATTTTTGTGAACATTACAGTGGACGCAAAGGGAAATGTGACAGCCGCAACTGTGGATCCACAAAAATCTAAAGTGGCTGGAGAAGGATTCCAACAACTTTCTGAATTGGCCAAAAAGGCGGCATTGGCAACGAAATTTAGCGTTGTAGAAGATGCTAAAAAGCAGGTGGGTTCCATCGTCATTACATTCAAGCTCAAATGACCTACGAAGAGGTAATGCAATACCTCTACGACCAACTCCCTATGTTTCATCGGGTTGGGGCAGCCGCTTACAAGCCGTCGTTGGATAATACGCAAGCGCTCTGCAATTGGCTTGGACATCCCGAACAAAAAGTAAAAACGATACATGTCGGAGGCACCAATGGAAAGGGTTCCACCTCGCACTTGATCAGCGCAAGCCTGCAAGCCTCTGGATATAAAGTGGGCCTATACACTTCCCCACACTTGTTGGATTTTAGGGAACGCATCAAAATCAATGGTCACATGATTCCTCAGCAAGATGTCATTGATTTTGTTATTAAATACAACCATTCCGATATCAAAAATATCCAACCCTCTTTTTTTGAACTCACTTTTGCGCTGGCGATGCATTATTTTTATCAAGAGCAAGTGGATGTCGCTATCATCGAAGTGGGGATGGGCGGACGATTGGATAGCACCAATGTAATTCATCCCCTTTTGAGTGTTATCACCAATGTGACATTAGATCATCAAAAATTCTTGGGCGATGATGTTCCCGCAATTGCCAGAGAAAAGGCCGGGATCATCAAACAAAACATTCCATTGGTATTAGGAGGTATGTTACCAGAGGCCCAACTGGTGATGGAACAAAAAGCCATTGAGCAGACAGCTCCAATTTTTTACAGTCACCTTGAAATAGCCACACCGGCCTGCGCATTACAGGGACTTTATCAGGAAGAAAATAAAAAAACAGCGTTTTGCGCGTTAAAAGTTTTAGCAAAGGAATTTCCCTCACTCAATGAACACAACATTGCCCTGGGTTTTATGCAGGTAAAGCAATTAACAGGAATAAGAGGGAGATGGGAAATTTTACAAGAAAATCCCTTAATTATAGCGGATGTAGGGCACAACGAAGCAGGAGTGAAATCAGTTTTAGAACAAGTGGCATTAACTCCACATGAACAATTACATATTGTTCTGGGCATGGTGAATGATAAAGATGTGGATAAGGTGCTTACCTTTTTCCCCAAGCGAGCGCAATATTATTTTTGCAAAGCCAATATTCCCAGGGGCATGGACGCCCGATTATTGGCCGATAAATCGAAAAATTGCGGACTGCAGGGCAAAGTTTATGAAAGTGTAAGTGCTGCATTTTCACATGCAAAAGAAAACGCAAATGAAAATGATCTTATCTTAGCCACAGGTTCTTTTTTTACAATAGCAGAAATTCTAAATTGAAGTTATGAAAATTATTAATTGGGTATTTTTTTCAGTGATAGCAGTATCCGTGTGGTCGTGCAATGAATCTAGCAGCAACGAGCGATATATTGTCAACTCCTCTCAAAAAACCATCATCCTGTATCGCGGCTATGATAGGAATAATATTTATTCAACCATGGAGATTTATTCAGGAGACACCGTCTATCTGGATTATCAGGGAATGAGCGGGCAATGGGATATGCAATCCCCCATTCAGTCCAGCTACGATTACTATTACGGAGACAGTATTTACTTGGAAGTAGTGAATAATTTCATCCTAAACAAAGATCCATACAACTTTAACGAATGGGATTGCTATTTGAGAGAAGCATCTGCATTACCGAGTGATTTTTATTACGATTCCTATTTCATCATCCGAGATTCGGATATCACTCCTTAAACGCCTGCCAACCTTGTGCTTGTAGGTTAAAGGCCTCATTGGATTTGGTAATCAATCTGCATCCTGTGCTTTCCTCTGTCATATGACCAATGATAGAGAAATGAGGAGAACCTTTGATTTTTTCATAATCCGTTTGGGTTATGGTAAATAGCAATTCATAATCCTCTCCACCATTCAAGGCGCAAGTTAAAGGATCCAAGCCAAAATCAGCCGCTACCCGGATGGTATCTGGCGCCAATGGAATTTTATTCTCGTAAATATCGCAGCCCAACATACTTTGCTTGGCAATGTGCATCAAGTCTGATGAAAGCCCATCCGAAACATCAATCATCGCTGTCGGTTGTATTTTAAGGTCACTTAAAAATTGGAGGACATCCATCCTTGCCTCGGGCTTCAATTGGCGCTGTAACAAATAATCAAACCCGCTTAGATCTGGTTGGATGGACGGGGTAGATTTGTACACCTCTTTCTCTCTCTCCAACACTTGGAGTCCGAGATAAGCACCTCCTAAATCACCGGATACGACAATCAAATCGTTCAGTTTGGCGCCATCACGCGTCACCACCTTTTCCGGTAACACTTCACCAATGGCCGTGATGGAAATCATCAAACCCGAGGGTGCACTTGAAGTATCACCCCCTATCAAATCCACTCCATATTTCTCGCAAGCCAATTGCATTCCACTATACAATTCCTCCATCGCTTCTAGGGAGAATCTGTTGCTGACCGCAAAACTCACCGTAATGTACTTCGGCCTTGCATTCATCGCACAAATATCGCTGACATTGACCGCTACCGCCTTATACCCGAGATGCTTCAGTGGAGTATACATTAAGTCAAAATGCACCCCTTCTATCAACAAATCTGTAGTGACCACCTGATCATGGACACCGTCTGAAGATACAATCGCGGCATCATCGCCTATTCCTTTGATAGTGGATTCATGCTGGGGTATAAAATATTGAGTTAAATGCTTGATCAAGGCAAATTCGCCTAGCGCATTCAGTTCTGTCCGTTGTTCCATACTGCAAAGATAAAGGCTTACTCCTCATGAACACGAACCGCCTTCAACATCAATTGCACACTGACTCTTCCATTGTATTCGTTGATCTCCAAAGAGGCCAAGACATCTAAAGATTTTTGGCAAATGACATCCCAATCTTTTGCCATAGAAAATCCTACCGCATCCCAGTGTTTGCCCACGGATTGCTGACGAAAAGTACATTTGACATGCTTTCCATCGTTTCCAATGATCTTGGGCGGATAAACATGATGGACGTTCTTGAATAAAAAAACTGGAGTCATATTTTCAGGACCAAATGGAGCCAATCCCTGCATTTCTCTCACCCAATCCAAATCTATTTGCTCCAATAATAACTCCATATCGTAATAAAAAGTAGGTATGGCCGGAATCTCCTCCATCTTGCTACGCACTACCTGATCAAACTTTTCTCTAAATTCCTTTACCCTTTCCCTTTCAACGGACATTCCTGCTGCCATGGTGTGCCCGCCAAATTGCAAAAGATAGTCCCTGCAATCATTCAAAGCCTGATAAATATCAATGCCCTCAATAGAACGAGCACTGCCCGCATATACGCCATGACTCTCTGTGAATACAATAGTGGGTTTATAAAATTTTTCAATAAGCCGAGACGCTACAATTCCAATCACTCCCTTGAGCCAATCCTCTCCCCATACCACCGTGACCACTGATTGCTCATTGAAAGGATCCTCCATCACTTTTTGAATGGCTGCCTCAGACACCTCCATATCAATGACCCTTCTTGACTTATTATACGCCTCCACCTCATTGGCCAGTGACTCAATTTCTTCTTCATTTTGCGCAATCATCAACTGCACAGAGGCCTTTCCGCTTCGGATTCTACCCGCGGCATTGATTCTGGGAGCCAATAGAAATACCAAATCCGTAACCGTCCATTCCGTTTTTTTTGAACCTGACTTTTTGATCAAAGCCGCAATTCCCGGACGCAGGGACTCCCTCATCCTTTTCAATCCTTTGGCTACTAAAATCCGATTTTCATCGATCATCGGTACAATATCCGCACCTGCTGCAATGGCTACCAAGTCCAGAAATTGATCAGTATTCACCTCATACTCGGGATATTGATGAATGAAAGCCTTCATCGATTTATATCCCACACCACACCCACTCAATCCATCAAAAGGATACATACAATCCTTTCGTTTTGGATTCAAAATCGCATTGGCAGGGGGCAAGATTTCCGGTTCATGATGATCAGCGACAATGACATCAATATTATGATCTCTGCAGAACTGAATACGATCCCCGTCCTTGGTACCACAATCCAAGGTAATCACCAAATGAAAACCTTGATCTACCGCATACTGCGCGCCCTTAGAGGAAAACCCATACCCCTCTTCATATCGATCTGGGATATAAAATTCCGCGTTGCCATGGAAGCTGGTGATAAACATGTACATCATGGCCACAGAACAAGTTCCATCCACATCGTAGTCTCCAAAAACCAATATTTTATTTCCTTCTTGGATATGCTCCTGCAATAGATTCACTGCTGTATGCATATCTGCCATTAAAAAAGGATCATGCTCCGGCATACGCTCTGGTTGGGTAAAAGCCTCCCAATTGGCCAATGATATCCCTCGTTTATTCAGAAGTCTCTGCATTGGTGTTAGTTCCGATACATTTTCTCCCTCTTTGTTTTTCTCCAACCATCTGCTCATCATGCCGCAAAATTGCATTAAAAAAAGACACATAAAAAAAATGATTAACCACGCATAATGCAACCATATAGGGGCGTGCATTGTCTTTTTTTGTATATTCACCCCCTAGAAAGGTAAATAAAATGAGAACAAAGATTTTTTCAAGCCTATTTATTTTGGCCATTGGAGGCCTAATTTTACTGACAGGCTGCCCTAATCCAGATAACAAAATTCCGCCGAATTGCTTTGATGGAATATTGAATAATAATGAACAAATGATCGATTGCGGAGGTCCTTGCGAGGAATGTGATCATTGTATCGATGGTATTTTCCAACCCGATTTAGGAGAAACCTGTTTAGATTGTGGGGGCGAATGTGGTGCCTGTGACCAATGCTCCAACTGTTTGCAGGATGGAGACGAAACAGGAATTGACTGCGGAGGAACTTATTGTGGCTCTTGTTCAGATTTGTGCGATGATGGATTATTGAACGGTACAGAAACTCAAGTAGACTGCGGTGGACCGTTTGTAGACTTGAATGCAAACATGATGTACGATCCCGGAGAACCTTACATGGGATTCTGTGATCAATGCCCCACCTGCACAGACAATATCATGAATGGCGATGAAATCGGGGTGGATTGTGGAGGAACAATGTGCGGCCCTTGCCAAACGGACGGTAATTGCACCAATAACCTCATCGATGGAGATGAATTTTGGACGGATTGTGGCGGTTCTACCTGTCCTTCTTGCGACACCATCATCTCTTGGACGGCAGGGGGTGTAAACTATGAGTGTACGATCAATTGGGAATTTTTAAGTTCCGGAGGAAATGTAAGTGTGATTGGAGAAACCATCGATGGTCTTCAATTTGCTGTAACCCTTCAACAACCCGTTGCTGGTTGGCTTGCTGGGTTGAGCATTACACTCAACCCCTCTTCCGCGCCAAACAGCGTAATTGCCTACACTAATGGAGCAGGTACCGTTCATAGTAGTGCTTCATCTGGAGGCAGTGGTACATTCACTATCGAAAAATATGCATCGGCTCCAACACCTGGATATATCCGCGGAACCTTCTCGGGAACGTTGAAGTCAACAACTGGTGCAACCGTAAATGTCACCAATGGATTTATTCAAGTTCCTCTG
>CANHWU010000010.1 GCA_947464415.1 Flavobacteriales bacterium | reverse complement strand
CATCTGCCAATACCAACGATGGATCTTGTATTGCAGTAGAGTAGGGTTGTACAGATGCGACAGCGTTCAACTACAATCCATCTGCCAATACCAACGATGGATCTTGTATTGCAGTAGTGTTGGGTTGTACAGATGCGACAGCGTTCAACTATAATCCATCTGCCAATACCAACGATGGATCTTGTATTGCAGTAGTGTCGGGTTGTACAGATGCGACAGCGTTCAACTACAATCCATCAGCCAACACCAACGATGGATCTTGTATTGCAGTAGTGCTCGGTTGTACAGATCCTACTGCATTTAATTATAATGCTGCGGCCAATACTAATGATGGTTCTTGTTTGGAAGTGATTTTTGGTTGTACTGATGTTACAGCGCTTAACTATGACGCAGAAGCCAATACTAATGACGGTTCTTGTATTGCAGTAGTCCTCGGTTGTACTGATGTTACGGCCTTCAACTACAATCCTTCGGCGAATACTGAGGATGGGTCATGTTTGCCATTTGTCTTGGGTTGTCTAGATCAATCAGCGTGTAACTACGATGCCTTGGCGAATACGGATAATGGAACTTGTATCTATCCTCAGGCAGAAGTGTGCAATGAAGTGGATGATAATTGTGATGGTGAAATCGATGAGTTTGTGCAGATCACTTTTTATGCTGACGTAGATGGTGATGGATTTGGAGATAACAATAATGTGACTTTTGCTTGTAGTCAACCTGCGGGTTATGTCGAAAATTTCTTCGATTGCGATGATAATGCCATACTCTATATGGATACCGATGGAGATGGTTATGGCAGTAGCGTTATCGATGCGTGCGGTGTTGTGAATACTGGTGATTGCTTAGATTTTGATGATACGGTTAATCCGGGAGCCACAGAGGTGTGCGATGGCTTTGATCAAAATTGTGATGGAATAGCGGATGAGAATTTATTGACAACCTACTACGCTGACCAAGATAATGATGGTTTTGGTGATGCTAATAATAGCGTTAGCAGTTGCACTCAAGATCCTGGTTATGTATTGGATAATGCTGATTGTGATGATACTCAATTATTGTATGTGGATGCTGATCAAGATGGATACGGTACCAATGTACCTGCCGCATGCGGTGCTCCTAATACAACAGATTGTAATGATACCAATGCAGCCGTCAATCCGGGAGCAGTGGAGGTTCCTAACAACGCTATAGATGAAGATTGTGATGGCGAAGTGGTGGATGTGGAGCAATTGAATATTACCCAATTGAGCGTATTTCCTGTACCTGCAATGAATCAATTTCAAGTAAATGGTTTGGATAGCTTCAAAAACCAAGACTTGATAGTTTTGGATGCTCAAGGTAGAAGAGTTTTCGTCCAGTTCATTACTCAGGATATTGAGAAATTTGATTGCTCCAACTGGTCTAATGGTATGTACACATTACACATTGCAGGGGAGAGTGGAAGTATTCAAATCATTATTGCGCACTAAGATAGTATTTCTGTGATGAAAAAGAGTTGGATTGCGGGTTGTTTCTTGTTGGCTTTTTTTAAAATGGGCGCCCAAGAAATAGTGGGTATAGAAGGAATTTTTGTAGAGGAATTTTATCGAGTCAATGCAGTGGATGCTTCGGTACCGTCCAAAACAGGCGAGATAACGGAAGGTGCTGTTACCTATCGGGTATATCTAGATTTACTTCCAGGTTATCGCTTTCAAGTGGCTTATGGAACCCCACAGCATCCATTATTTTTTAGATCATCGTCTCTATTTTACAATCATGTAGAAGTGGGTAACGCTAATCCGAATATGATTCCTGAAAGGACCTACATCAAAAATCTCGCATATTTGGATAGCTGGTTAAGTGTAGGAGCTGCAGGCGAGAATCATTTAGGTGTTCCGCTTTCTATGGATACCACCAAAGATTGGTTGGAAATTGAGTGGAATGATCAGTTTCTACAATCTCCCCTGGGGAATCAATGGTCTATCAAAGATAGAGATGGTTTGGTGAGAAATGAGAAATTGACCTTTCCAACTTTTTATAATATGGATGAGCAAAAGAAGTTGATTCATGCTGATAGTAAAACCAACGAGATAGTGGTGGAGAACGGAGCTTGGGCTGCCTTAGGCAAGGGTACAGTGGGTGCGGATTCATTGCATTCCAATATGGTTTTAATCGGGCAATTGACTACTGCAGGTGATTTGAATTATGGTTTGAATATCATGATCAGAACTCCCGAGGGAAAGTCAGTTCGATATGTCTATGATCAACCGGGTGAGGGAGAAATCTTACTTCCACTTTTGAAGGCAAGTGTCAATTATTATCGTCCGCTTACCAAAGCAGAAAAAAGAAAATTGAAGAAACAACAAAAACAAATCAGAAAAAAATAAGAAAATGAAGAAGATCAGTTGGATGGCATTCGCCATTTTTTGTGGAGTGATATCGACGCAGTCCAAAGCACAACAAGGATTGGAGTCCATTATAGTGGAGAAGTATTATGTGGCGGATGCGGCTGATTCTGCCGATGCGGCAGAAAATGGCGCTGTGTATCCTCTAAGAGCTGGAATGATTACCTACAGGGTGTATGCTGATTTGTTGCCAAACTATAGTGTGATTCAGATGTTTGGTGCCCCAGGACATCCTCTGGAGATCAATACTACAACCGCTTTTTTCAATGATCCGAATTACGGGGTACCTTATTACCAGGGAACCAGTATCAATAACACAAGAAAGAACACGCAGATGATTGATTCCTACCTGACGATAGGTGCTGTGGCCAATGGTAATCCTGGATTGATGGGAGTTTTGAAAGAGGAGGATACCGATGGTACTATTGGAAACTTGCAAGGTTTGTTGGTGAATAATGTGGTACCTATGACTTATGCCATTACTGGTACCGAAGGGAGAGATGGTTTGATGCCGGGTGTTCCCACTGCATTGAACGTTTTGGGTATATCGGGAGAATTAGATATTTTAGACCAAACTGCGGGTGACTCTATTGTGATTAATAATGGGGCAATCGCTGCTCTAGGAGGAATTGTGGGCGTTACTGCTGAGAATAGAGTGATGTTGGGACAATTTACTACAGATGGAGTGTTTAGTTTTAAATTGAATATTCAATTGGGAACGCCTCAAGTTGGGGGAAGTGAAAATTATGTAGCGGAGGATCCATCGGCAACTGAATTCACTGATTCCACGTTGATCTACGTGAGTGAATCGGACGTGATCGTGGATACAACAGATACTTCAACTGTGGCGATCCATGAGATAATGTCAGTGAATGATTGGACTGCCGCTGCCTATCCTAATCCATTTAATAATGAAGTTGTATTATTGAACAACTCTTTGAGTATGGCGGCTATGCAAATAGAAGTGGTGGATGTATTGGGTCAACGTGTTTTAATAGATCGTTTTTACGGAAATCAAATTCGTATTCAGACCTCTGCATGGTCAAATGGGGTATATATGGTTCACTTGAAGCAGTCTGGAAAGTCAAGAGTCTTGAGATTGGTTAAATCTTAGTGGGTTTAGTTATGAAACATTTTTTAGTTGCGATTGTAGGGATCTGCCTAGCCAATGTACTTTTTGGGCAGGGTAAAATAAAGGGTAAGATTACGGATGAAAAGGGGGAGCCAGTATTTGGAGTAGTGGTGGTGGTGATGGAGAATCAATCGAATCTGGCGAAATCAGATTTCGATGGATTGTTTGAATTGTCACTTCCCAATGCCCAAGTATATACCTTGAACTTTGTGATGGTGGGATTTCAAAATTTGACTGAAAAAGTTTCATTAAAAGACAACGAAGTGTTGGTGAAAGATTATACCTTGCCATCAGCAAGTTATGTAGGCGCTGCATTGACCGTTGAAGAAAAAATCATCAAATCCAATGATAGTTTCATGGAGAAGGTGAAAATGAACTCTGCTACCACCATTGATTATATTTCTTCAGAAACCATGAAGAAAACGGGTGATCAGAATGTAGTCAATGCCATCGCAAGGGTTTCAGGAGTCTCTACTTCGGGAGGTTTGATTACGGTTCGTGGAATTGGAGATCGTTATGTCAAAACCACTTTAAATGGCTCACGTATTCCTACGTTAGACCCTTTGACCAACAATATCAAATTGGATATCTTTCCTTCCAGTTTGATTGACAATATTATCATTACCAAAACAGCAAATTCACAATTGGCGAGCGATTGGTCTGGCGCGTATATTTCTGTGGAGACCAAGGATTATCCTGATAAATTGATGGTGAGCGTGGAAAGTCAGTTAGGATATAATGCCCAGACAACATTTAAGAATTTTTTGAGTAGTGAAAGAAGTAGTACGGATTTCTTAGGATTTGATAATGGATTGCGTATCCGCTCCAATGATGATGTGGTAGTTCCAAATACCGCACCCACTACCTATCAAGAAATGGTGGCCTTGGGATTAGGGGATTATTATCAAGGCATAGGTGTTACGGGCTGGGCGGATGGTACAGCTCAAGGGGAGGCTTATTTTAGATTAGGTTTAGTGGAATTGGGTTTATTAGCGCCTACGGCTATCAATGATGATGCGGCCTTTATTGCCGCTCGAAATCAGTACAATCAGCAATACAAACCCACAGCTTACGGTATCATCAATCCTGAAGGTACGGATTATGGAAGTGGTTTTGCCAACAATTGGAATGTCAAGAGGCGCATTGCTCCTATGAATTTCACGCAGAACATTACCATCGGAAATGAAGTTCTATTGTTTGGCAAACCGCTAGGCTTTTTTGTTGGTTTCCGTTATGGAAGTAATTATCGTTATGATCCCAATGGTACTTCCCAGCGGGTGGGTGATGAATCATTGGATTATCCCATTGACCGTCAAGACCGGGCCGAATTGGGTCGAGAGACGAATTCTTGGAATGCGCTTTTGAACATGTCTTACAAATTTCATGAAAATCACAGGGCCTCTGTAATGGTGATGCCCAATTTCATGGGAATCAATGATGTTGCCCAATATTATGGACGACCCTTCAGCAGTGCTTTTGAGGAGGTAGAGGTATTTAATAACATCTTCTATGAACAGCGAAAGCAATTGGTTTCTCAATTCAGCTCTCAGCATTATTTTCCTAAGTCATCTGTTAAATTGGATGCCAATCTCTCTTATACTACAGGGAATAGCATCGCTCCTGATTTTAAAGTAACGCAATTTAATGTTGGGTTGATCAACTATGATCAAGTGACGGGATATGGTTTTGCTCCTACTTTTGGGGAAGGTATCAGAAGATTCTACCGCTATTTGAACGAGGATTTGTTGGATGCTCGATTGGATGCATCCAAACCCATTAAAAAATGGGCCAAAGAAGGTTTAAAGCGTACTTGGATGTTTGGTCTCAGTTCTCTAAAGAATTATAGAAAAATAGACAATGATGAGTATAAGTTGTTTGCTAATCCATCCACCAACATTGATCCCTTGCAAAGTGATGATTTAGACGCTTATTTGAGTCCTGATAAATTTGTCATGGGTGACAACTTCCAATTTTATTATGTAAGAAATAATTATTTGAGAAATCACTCCTTCGGTAACAGTGATGTTCACTCAGGTTATTGGTCCAGTGATTTTGAAGTTACCGATAGAATTCGTTTGATCGGCGGTATCCGTGCAGAGTACACCAATATCTTCGTTGATGTGGATGACTACTTCAAAAAAGGTTACGCAAAGGATGATATCAGAAGAGAAAATGTGGGTGGATTCCCGTTGGTCAATCCCAGTCAAATTAACCAATTGGATTGGCTTCCGAACATCAATGTGGTGTACAAGTTGAAGAATGAGAAGAAGGCACAAACCAACGTGAGATTGAACTATAGCAAATCTCTTGCTCGACCAAGTATCCGCGAGTTGAGTGATGCTGCGATTTTGGATAACGAGTTCAGAACATTGATCTATGGTAACTCCGCTTTGAAGGTGGTGAAAGTGGATAATTTTGATTTACGTGCGGAATCTTATTTCAAAGGAGGTGATATGATCAGTGCAAGTGCATTTTACAAGAATTTCAAGAATCATATTGAGATGGGATTTGGAAGTGCAGGGATTACTTGGGAGAACATAGAAAAATCCAATGTGATGGGTTTGGAGTTTGAAGGAAAGAAACAAATGGGTAAGTTTTTTGAAGCTCGTACGAACGTTACTTTGGTTAAATCACAAGCGCAGTTCATCAGAAAGGATCTCATCATCAACAACGATGGATCTAAAACCTATATTCCATTGGACACGTTGAATCGTCCAATGTTCGGACAAGCGCCTTATTTGATCAACTCGATATTGACTTATCAAAATGATTCGCTAGGCCTAACAGCCACTGTAAGCTATAATGTGCAAGGCCCAAGATTGGTCATAGCGGGTGCTATCAAAGGTCGTCCAGATGTATATGAAATGCCTCGAAATCAGATTGATGTAAAAGTCACTAAGAATATTGGGGATCATTGGATCGTTGGAGTCAATATCCGCGATATTTTGAATACAGCCGTTAGACGTTCATACAAAATAGATCGGGTCAATGCCAATGGCACAATTGAGAATACAGGTGGTTGGTATGATTATGACTCTTTCCGCTTTGGTACTACTTACATGTTGACTGTTAATTATCGATTATAGATCATGAAGAATATTGTTTTAGTTGTATGTCTTTTTTTATTTGCGAGTACTTCATTCTCGCAATTAGAAAGATTAGTGGTAGAAAAGTATTACATCAGCGATGCGAATGATGCAACTGATACCACAGGTGGTGGGATTGCTCCTGGGAGTGTAACTTATAGAGTGTACGCCGATTTACTACCGAATACGCGTATCAAGAGAATGTTTGGAACCAGTGGTCATCCCTTTTTCGTAAGCAGCACTCAGCCTTTTTTTAATAATAAAAGTCAAGGACAATCCTTTGGTAAAGATTTTTCGAAAGTTTTTTTATCAGAGAATACCACTGCGTTGGATACGTATTTGACCATCGGGCAATTGGCCAAACAAGGTTCTAAATTATTTTTTGGAATTCCAAAGGAGTACGATATGGATGGTTCATTCATCGGAGGTGTCAACAATGATGGCGGAAGTGAGATGGTGTTATCGGGGTTATTGATCAATGATGACACGTTAGCGGGGATACCCTTAACGGAGTCTGATGGAATTGATACCATGAATCTCGCGGCAGTAACCTGGACTTCTTTCGGTGTTCAAGATTTTGTTACCCAATCAGATTCTACCATTTTTGGCAGTGTAGTGGAAGGAACTGTTTTTGAAAGTGAGAATTTTTATCTTCAATCATCTCAGGGAATAGATGGAGTATCACCGGATACCAATATGGTGTTGTTGGCTCAATTAACTACCCTTGGCGAATTAACTTTTGAGTTGAATTTGGAGTTGGAAATTTGGCAGGATACGGCATGGATTGCTCAGGAATTGGTGGCACGCGATACTTTATTAGGATCAGGTCAAACTTTTAGTCCATTTTTGTCCTATCCTTTTGAATGCGGTTGCATGAACAGTGATTATTTGGAGTACAATTCCGCCTTTATTTGTGAGGAAGAAGGTGCTTGTCAAACTTTGGCCATTATTGGATGTATGGATACTTTGGCGTGCAATTATTCTGCCGAAGCGAATGTTTCCTTTGAAGAACTTTGTTGCTTTCCAGGAGATTGTGGTGGAAGAGATATTGATTGGGTTTGTCCTCAATTAGGTGAGTCTAACTTAGCTCTCAATGTGTTTCCTAATCCCGCGCAGAGTGTATTTTCAATTCAGGCTTCTGTATTGGAAAAGGATGATGTGAACATCGAGGTGTACAGTGCTATGGGTATCCGAAAGTTTCAGGCTGATTTGAATCAGTTTGCAGGGGTATTTAATGAAAATTTAGATGCCTCCAATTGGGAGCCAGGCGTGTATTATGTGTTGTTAAAAAGTACAACGGATCAAGTGAGTGTATTATTGGTCAGAATCTAATATTTATCCACATCGCACCGAAATAAAAATAAACATGAAACAGACGTTCGTTTTTTTTGTATTAATATTTTCTTTCACTATCTTGAAGTCAGAGGCACAGGTAAAAGACACTTTGCGTTGGTCTATGGAGGGTAATATTGGTTTTGAGGCTACTGATTTTTTTTACCAATCGGGTGGTGCAGATTGGGATGCTTTGACTTTGAAGCAGAATCAAATGGTTCAACCCGCAATGGGTGCTTCTCTGGGTTGTTTGGCTTCTAGAAAGTTGAATCAAAAATGGTGGTTGTGTACAGGTGCTTTTTGGACAACCAAGAGAGAGCGGTACAATGCGGATTCACTCCCAAATATGTTGTCCATGCGCAATGATTATCAATGGATGAGTATTCCTTTGTTGATCAAGTATCAAGTGAGTCAAAACGAAGATAGGAATTTCTTCATCCAAGGTGGATTGAATTGGAATGCTGTATTCCAGGCTTCACGCACTTACCAGGTCTTAGGGATGAATCAATCGCAAAGGGTAGAGATTTCTGAGGGTCTTCAAAGAAGTTCTTTATCTGCACAGCTCAGATTAGGTTGGCAATGGGCATTACCGGCTCATTGGTATGGTGGAGTTTTTTTGCAGGGCAATTATTTTGTTCAGCCTTTGGGAACTCAAGAGGCATGGAGCATTCATCCTTGGGGATGCGGTGTAGGACTTAGTCTCGGTAAAAGGAAATAGTCATTCTTTTTCGTCCCGTTTTTTCGATTACTCTTTTTACCTTTCTGATTGTTAAGTAGGTGTGAATAGCGCTTATTATTCAGTTCTCATTCTCATAAAATGGATATTGGCATTCGTTAACGATGTGCTAAATAACCCGTTTCCTTTTTAATGCTTTCATAATGTTTCATTCAATCAAAAGCATCATGCGTGATAGAGATTTGCATCACTAACCAAAAAATGTTATGAAAAACAAACAAATTCTATTCAAGTCCATGGCGGTTGCTTTGGCTATCGGAGCTTTCTCAGGATTGAAGGCTCAATCTAATTTAGGTGCAGAGTGTGGTTGTCCTCCTGTTGCATCAAGAACTGAGGTAATTGTATCTTCTATGCCAGGATACACGGCCATCCCCAATACCTATGGAGGGGAGATGACATTGGGTGCCAATTTTACTTGCGACAAGACTTACATTTTAGACAAGAAGATTTACATTCCTAGTGGACAAACTTTGACTATTCAACCAGGCACCGTAATCAAAGGTGCTCCTAACGCGGTTCCAGCAGAGGCGACGGCTTTGGTAATCATGAGAGGTGGAGATATTATCGCCAATGGAACAGAGTCTTGCCCAATTGTATTTACGGCGCAAGAAGATCCTATGGATGGTACTTACCCAGTGACCAATAAAGGGAAATGGGGCGGAGTGGTTGTCAATGGTTATGCTCATAATAATTTGACATTGGCGGCCAATGGTCCTTTTACAGTAGGTACCGCAGGTAAATTGGCGGTGGCTGATGGATTGGGTACCATTGAAGGTTTTCAAACTACCAACCCACAAGATCAATATGGAGTGAATTTAGCTTTAGGTGAGACATTCAATGATGATGATAATTCCGGTATCATGCGTTATGTTTCTATCCGTCATTCAGGGGCTATTTTGGCTTTGGGTGGTGAGATCAATGGTTTAACTTTAGGTTCTGTAGGGCGCAATACTGTCATAGAGCACATAGAAATTGTTTCATGCGCGGATGACAATATTGAGATTTTTGGGGGTACTGTAAATTTGAAATATTGTACTACTTTGTTTGGAAATGATGATGGTTTTGATTACGATCATGGTTGGACAGGCAAGGCACAGTTTTTATTCAGTATGAAGGATGACAACTCGGCTAACTGGAGCATCGATAGTGACAATGGTTTTGAGTGTGATTCAGATGACAATAAATCAAACAATACACCCCGATCACATCCCATTATCTACAACGCTACTTGCATTGGTAATGCCAAATCTACCACTACAGCGGACAACACCTCTTTGGCGGGTATCTGTGCAAAGGAATTGACAGAAGGTGAAATCTACAATTCCCTTTTCGCTAACTTCAAAAATGGTATGAATATCCAAAAGAGTATTTCTGGTACTCGTTCGTATGCCGCTGGTGGTGAGGCATGGCACAATTGGACCAATATTCCAGGTCCTGCTTCTGCTTCAGCAGGAAACGGATCGCAGTCCTTTAAAGTAAAGTGTAATACTTTCGTCAATGTAACCACTCCTATCACCATCAATGCCTCTGGATCTAACCAAGGAACAGGTACACCACAAGCTGTTGGAACTGCTGATTACACTCAGTTTGTTACAACAGATATGAACACTATCGTAGCGGGTAACACCCTTCCTGGTTTTGATTATACTTATACTGTGAATACCGCCACTAATACATGGACGGCTAAAAATGATGTGATTCCAAACCCAGCTTTGTCTGTATCAGGTTGTCCAACGGCCCCAGTAGATGGCTTCTTCGAGCCAGCTCCTTTCCGTGGTGCATTCTCTTCAAATCCTGGTCAAAACTGGTTGTCAAACTGGACGTACTCTCAATTGGTAGGTGCTACTAAAGGTGTTGCAGCTTGTCCAACTGACTTGAACTATGATGGTGTAACGGATGTATTGGATTTCTTGATCTTCGCTCCAGCCTTCGGTCAATCTTGTAACTAAAAAAATAAAAATAGGGGTGGGGAAACCCACCCCATTTAATACAAAGCATATGAAAATAAAGAATTTATTCATAGGCCTGGGAATGGTGTGTTTGGCTCAAACTACCATGGCTCAAGGACTGGAGGGTATCATCGTAGAGCGATACTACCAGGCAAGCGCAGCAGATGCCGCATATACCAGCACTGAGGGATATACAGTTCCGCTTTCAGCAGGTGCTGTCACCTATCGTGTCTATGTAGATATGGCTGTCGGTTATAAGTTTGTTCAATTGTTTGGAACGCCAACTCAGAATTTGGTTTTCAATACAACTACAAGCTTTTACAACGATGAAAATTATGATTCTCAAACAGGACCCAATGTTTCTGTGGCGAATACCAAGAAGCACACTGCGATGATTGACTCATGGTTGACAGCAGGTCTGGCTGCAACTGGCAAGGTAGGAGTTCCAAAGGATGAGGATAACGATGGCACCATTGCCAATCCTCACACCAATGGAATATTGGGAAATACTTTAGGAGGTTGTTATGGTGATATGATCACAGGAGCCGCCGGAAAAGATGGTATGTTAGCCAGTTCAGGAACAACCGTGGTGAGTATAAATACCTTGGGTATGGGAGGATCCATTTTGGATGCTTTGACTGCGGGTAACAGTTTGGGAAATATCACTGTATCCAATGGATCATTGGCAGCATTGGGCGGTATCGTGGGAGCGGGTGCTTCCAATAAAGTTTTGATTGGTCAGTTCACAACAGATGGAGTGTTTACTTTTAACCTCAATGTTCAATTGTTGAATCCATCTGGACAGGCAGTGAACTATGTACATTCTAACGCAGGTGCAGGTCAATTGACCAATGCCTCATTGATCCGTACTGCAGGGGCTGCGGCTTCTGTGAGCATGGTGGCGAGTATCAGCAGCATTTGTGCAGGGGAGACCGTGACTTTCACCGCGACACCTACTGACGCCGGTACTAATCCCTCTTATCAGTGGAAAGTAAACGGAAATAACGTTGGAACGAATGCAGCTACTTTTACAAGTACTTCATTGATCAATGCTGACGTTGTAAGTTGTTCCATGACTCCAGGTTGTGATGCACAATCCTTGAGTGCAGTAAACAGCAATAGCGTAACGATTACCGTCAATACACCCACAGCGTATTATGTGGATGGTGATAACGATTCTTACGGTGCAGGTGCAGCTACCAATGCTTGTGCTTCGCCAGGAGCTGGTTATGTTACCAATAACACGGATTGTAACGATGCAAACGCAAATGCATATCCAACCGCTACTGAAGTTTGTGGTAATGGAACAGATGAAGATTGTTCAGGTGCTGACTTGGTATGTCCTGGTGCCGGTGGTATTTCTTCTTCTGTAGCTGTTTCTGGTATCGGTCAATTTGGTTTCGGAGTTCAATCTTCTATTTCTGTCAATTTAACCACTGGAACCAATTCTGTAGAAAGTCCTGGAATAGGCAATGATAGATGGTATAGCTTCTTAGCCACTGGAAACGCGGTTCGCATTGCGTTGACAGGTGCTTCTGGTGTTGCAGATGATAATGATTTAGGATTGTACAGTGCACCAGCAACCACTGGAGTTGAGTTAGTTCCATTGGTAACAGAGAATGACGTAACCATTGCCAATGCGGCTACGATCAATCCAGCTCCAGATGCGGGTAGTGAAGTATTGTATTATGGAAACTGTATACCGGGTCAAACGTATTATGTGTGTGTGCGCAACAACAACAATACGCCAGGCACTTGTTCTTTGAGCATTTCCTTCTTGAGAGGAAGCCAAGCGGATATTGGTCCTTTTACAGGAGGTACTGGTTTTTTCAGCAACACGTGTGCTAACTTCAAAGCGGCTTTCCGTTCACAGGCATCAGGTTATGTTGTAAAGCGATGGGCAGATCAGGCTGCGGCAAATGCGGCGGTGGCTTCAGGTACATTCGGTACTGGAACTCCAGCTTGGACCTTTTCTATTCCTCCACAAGCCAACGGAACAGGTTATACCATTTGTCAGTTGGGCAGGATTTTACCTGCTAATTTAACCTCTGCTCCGGTTACCTATTATGTTACTGTAGATGTGGTTTACAATCTTAAGGATGCTGCGGGTAATAACAATAACATTACTGCCTTTGGAAATGTGGCATCTCCAGTAGGTTTGAATAATGAAACAGCGTTGACGGTGCGTAGCACTGATTTGTGTAACCTAACTTCTAAGAATATCACTAGCTTTTTAGCCACTAATCGTTCCGTTTGTGGAACTAGTCGTTATGACTGGAAATTCAAAGAAGTATTCCCAACTCAAGGGCTATCTGCCTATGTAGCGGGCGGAGCAGGAGCCTCTCGTTTGGTGGGATTGAGCAGCGTTGCTGGAATTGCAACGGGTAAGCGTTATGACGTTTGGATCAGAGCGGCTCACTTGGATGGGATTTCATTTTCTACAGGTACAGCAGTGGATTCTCCTTTGGCTGTGGATTCATGGTTTCCAACTAGTGGAGGATGTACCACTCCAACATCGTCTACTTGCGCAGGAAATGCATCATGTGTAAAAACATTGGGAGCAGCCGGAATGGTAGCGAATAATGACAGTGACGAGGTATTTTCTACTTCTCTCTCCAATATCAATGTTTATCCTAACCCCAGCAATGGATCAGCTATTAACGTAGCTTGGACCGATGTGGATGGAGTGGTAAAAGCCATGGTTTTGGATGCAACAGGTCGTGTAGTATTGGAGAAAGCATGGGTGGCAGAAAATGGTTTGATGCAAACACTTTCCTTCAATGAGAAATTGTCTAGCGGATTGTATAACATTGCTTTGATTCACAACAATGAGACTCAGGTGGTTCGTTTCTCAGTGGCTAAGTAATTCAAGGTTTGTTTAGAAAAAAAGCCCTCAACGGAGGGCTTTTTTTTATTGAGCTATATTTTAAAGAAAAAAATCGCCCTCTTTATGAGGGCGATTGAATAATATTATATCCTAAGGGGATGTCAACTTATTCTTCACCAACAGATTCCGATGGTGCATCGGCGGCCTCTTCAAAATCCAACATGTTTTTTTCGGAAAGCAAATTGTACCATTGAAAGAATTTTCTCAAATCACTTTCGTACACTCTCTCCTTATCATATTCTGGAAGCACTTGCTCCATGGCTTTTCTGATCTCTTTTCCCTCCGCTTTGTGAGAGGGTCCCATTTTCCCTTCGCAAACATTTTTCGCGTTCTCTAAAACACTTCTTAAAGGAACATCCTCCTCATAGGTGAACATGCTGATGTCGGATAATGTGCTTACTTTTTGAGAAGAGTGGATTGGGTGTCTTTTTCCGTCTACTAAGGATTCGGCAATAACAACCCCCTTTCCGCCACTGATCACTTTAAAAAGTCCGCCCTTGCCTGTTACGGTGATGATTTTTTCTAATGCTGTCTTCATTTTTGTTTTTTGTAGGTTGCGAATGTAACAAGGTTTAATATTCCTTTTTGTTAATAGGCCAACTTAGTTTTTCAAACTTTTTTGAAAAATCAGTTTTTACCAAATACTTTTTTAAGGATTTCCGTGGCCCTGGCCGTGGGATCTTTTCGGATTTTCGCTTCCTCCTCTTGGACCATAACAAACAAGCCCTCAATGGCTTTTTGAGTAACATAATCTGCTAGGTCTGGGTTGAGTTTCTCAACCCCGGGGATTTTGTTGTATGCAGTGACTATTTTCCCATAATGTTGGGTAGTTCCTACTTTGTCTCATGAGGCTTGAATAACGGGTTTGAAATCCGCTTGCAATGCAGTAGTGGTTTGTTTTTTCAGATATTCCGTTCCTGCATTTTCATTTCCTTTGACAATGGTAATGGCATCGCGTACCGTCATATTTTGTATAGCTTTGACAAAAATATCTTTGGCTTTTGCACCGGCATCTTCCGCAGCTCGATTGATGGATAATAGCGCATCATCCACTTCTTTATTCAAACCCATGCTTCTGATTTTCTGCTCTTTTTGTCGGGCATCTGGGGGTAAGGGGATTTTGATCTTTGGATTGCCAAAATAACCATCTGATTTACTTACCAAAGCAGCTCCTTTTTCCGCCCCTTGTTTGAGGGCTTCGCGCAGGGCTTTGGCCGCTTCTTCTTCAGTAAAGTTTGTTTTGGAATCCGGTTGTGCAACTTTTTGCTCGGCTTTGTTTTTTAAATCTTTGAGATTCTGAGAATAGCAGAGAAAGGGAGTGACTATTGCTAAGACTACAATTATTTTTTTCATCTTCTTTTTTTTCAAATATACGCCTTACCACTTTGTATTTATCTTTGTTTGATTACGGAAAGTTTCAAGGTAGGTCAGCTGGTTCGCTTTCTCAATGATCCCGGTGGCGGCACAATCACGTCTATTCAGGATGGTCAAGCGATGGTAGAAGACGAAAGCGGTTTTTCTTTTCCTCATCCGCTTGCTGAGTTGGTGTTAGTAGATGCCAAGAACAGAGAATCATATCAATACAATTTTACTCATGAAGATATTGAGGAGAGGTTTCAAAGAAATAGTAATCAAAAGGTATTGAATAAAATCAATAAAGATTTTAAGATACTCTATAAAAACGAGTTGGCTTCATCGGAAAAGAAAAGAGGGGAAACTATGGAGGTGGATTTGCATATCCATCATCTTCTACCTCAACACCAGGGCATGACCAATGGCGAAATCATCGTGGTTCAATTGGAACATTTTGAGAGAATGATGCGGGTAGCCATGAAGGATAAATTAAGAAAAATAGTTTTTATCCATGGAGTAGGACAAGGAGTTTTAAAGGCCGAGATTCGAAGATTAATCAAGGATTATTATCCACATTGTAATGCTCGGGATGCTGCCTGGCATCAATATGGTCAGGGCGCTACGATCGTGGAATGGTAGAGTCTACATCGTGAATTGTTGGTTGATCTCTTCTTTAATTTTTTCTATCGCTTTTTGGATCGCTGCATTTTCTGTTTTTGCCTCTAATAAGAAAATTCTTTGCGATAATTCAATAGAGGAGGTTTCACTGGTTAAATCTTGAAAAGCTAATTTTATGATTGCAATAGTTTCTTCTCGCGCTTGAATAACGCACTGCCAAGTGTCAGCAGATACATATATCTGAAGACCCACATTGTGCTCAAATTCTTGGCGAATGGATTTGATCACTTCTAATTGTAATTGAGTGGCGGTCATGCCGGCCACAGGAAGTCGCATAACAACACTGGTAGGTGTGCTTCTTTCTAGCATGATGGTCAGACGCTCACAAGCGGATATTTTCAATGCTGCTATTGGAGCGGTTCTTTTCTGTTGATCTGTCAATCTCACACTTTTTTCTTTTATATCTAGGTTTCTTGATATCAAAACCCAGCCCATAGACAAAGCAACAAGGGCAATTACACTTCCAAATAAGATGGTCATTAACATATCTCTCTTCTTTTTATTTCAGTTTTGCAAAGATGTCACTAATTTCGAAAAATGAACCATTTGCTCGGCTTTATTCTTCTCTTAACGGTCCAATTACCATTGTTTTCTCAAACTTTTCAACGCAATGCGAATTTCCCTGTCAAGTTGGAAGATTACTTCATTGCCATGCCATGGGCGGGAGGGATCAATGATGGTCAGTTCTCGAGCATAGATGTGAATTTGGATGGGGTGGAGGATTTATTTGTTTTTGATCGGGTGGGAAACAGAAAATTGGTTTTCATTCAATCCTCTGATGTGCAAGGGCAATCTTATTATTATCATGCCCCTCAATACCAAAGTGCATTTCCGGATGGTCTCGCCAATTGGGTATTACTGCGTGATTTTAATTGCGATGGCTTAAAGGACATTTTCACCAATTATCAATCTGGGATGGTGTTGTATGAAAATACAACCGATGAAACAGGCTATCTATCTTTTGCACCATTCAATGATTTACAATTAATAAGCGCTAATTATGATCTGGGCGGCGGCTCTTTCAACGCACCATTGTATTGCATGAGTGTGGATATTCCCGCCATCGATGATTTAGATGGGGATGGTGATTGGGATATCGTTACCAATACGGAGTCGAGTACCAGTATGTATTTTTACAAGTCCATGCAAATAGAAAATGGAGATTGTTCAATTCCCTCTTTTGTATGCGCCAATCGTTGTTTTGGGATGGTTTCGGAGGCCTCTGAGAGTTTTAATTTGTTTATCGGTGATCAATTCAATTGTGTCCTCAATGTGGCAGAGCCAAGAGGGCAATGGCGTCATACAGGCGGCACTATATTAACGCTAGATTTAGACGATAATGGCATCCATGACATACTCATTGGCGATGTAACTGAAACAGAGATGGGCGCTATTTATTTAGTAGATACTCCAATGGGACCGGATAGCGCGGTAGCAGTTGAGTATGATTATCCTCAAGGTCAAAGCATCAATGTACATTTGTTTCCAGCAGCTTTTTACGAGGATGTTTCTAATGATGGGGTGAAGGATTTGTTGGTCAGTCCGAATGCACTGTTCGGTGGTAATGATCAGAACAGCGTAGCACTATACTTGAATCAAGGTACCAATGATGCTCCTCAATGGAGTTTTGCCGCCACAGACTTTTTGCAAGGAGAAATGATAGATGTGGGAGTGGGGGCCCATCCTGTCGCCGCTGATATCGATGACGATGGTGATCAAGATATATTCATCGCATCTCGTTGGTATGATACTGAGCAACTGAGTTATCGATCGCAGATCCATTTTTTGTCCAATGAAGTGGATGATAATGGAGAACGTTATTTTTTTTGGCAAAGCACTGATTGGTCCAATCTCAGTGCATTGAATTATCAAAACTTGTATCCCACATTTGGAGACTGGGATGCTGATGAGGATTGGGATTTGATCATTGGTGAGCTCAACGGCAATTTATATGCTGTGGAGAATATAGGAAGCGCTCAGCAGTTTATTCCTGGTAATGCGCTACTGCTCTCGGATGTCAATGGCCTCAGCATCGATGTGGGGCAAAGCGCCACCCCGCAATTAGTGGATATCAATTTGGATGGGGTATTGGATTTAGTTGTGGGAGAAAAAAATGGAAATGTCAATTATTACAAAAACGTAGGAAGTGCCTCTGCACCTGCTTGGTCTTTGGTAACCGACACCCTTGCAGGTGCGATGGCCTCGAGCTATTTAGGACTCGATGGTTATAGTGTGCCCTTTGTTCAACAAAGTGAAAATGGCCTTTGGGATTTGTACTTGGGTAATGAAAAAGGTGTAATCAATCATTATCAATTTTTGGGTCTTTCTCCGCAATCAGGTACCTTGGTAGAAGAGCAATGGTTAGCTATCAAAGAAGGGGATCGATCTTCTGTTTTCTTCACAGATTTGACGCAAGATGGTACCATGGACTTATTGTATGGTCACTCTGGAGGAGGATTGGCCATTTATACCGGTGACAGTGTCGTCATAGATGTCCATCAGCTAGACAGGGATGCATCATGGTCGGTATTTCCCAATCCTGGTGCCAATGAAATGCACCTCTTGCTGGGGGAAGTAAAGGGAAAAATCACTGTTTTTGATGTTGCGGGAAAGTGTATCGACTCATTTTATGTTCATCAGAATCATACAACCTTGAACGCAGAAAAATGGAGTGCGGGTGTGTACTTTGTGGAATGGGAATGCCGTGGCGTACGATCAACGAAAAGGTGGGTGAAATGGTGATTTTTATCATTATTGATTTACTTTAGCATTCAATTAAATTTAAAATGATGAGCAAAACACTTTGGGTTATTGATCCCGTTCACAGTGAAATTACTTTCAAGGTAAGACACATGATGATTACCAATGTTTCTGGAACCTTTGATAAAATTGAGGCGAAGATGTACTCCTCTGAAAAGGACTTTTCTGATGCGGAAATTTCTTTCGAAGCGGATATTGATTCCATCAACACGAGAAATGAGCAGCGCGATGCACACTTAAAGAGCAATGATTTTTTTGATGCGTCCGTTCATCCTAAATTATCTTTTAAGTCAACAGCATTTGTTTCTAAAGGGAGCAATATCTTCGAGATGAAAGGGAAGTTCAATATGAAGGGTGTGGAGAAGGAGATCAGTTTGAATGTAGAGTTCACAGGCACAGTGATTGATCCATGGGGACAAGTAAAGGCGGGTTTTGAAATCTCTACCGCATTAATGCGCTCTGATTATGGCTTGGTTTGGAATGCCGCCAATGAAGATGGCGAGGTGGTGCTGTCTGAAGAAGTGAAGTTGCAATTGAATGTGCAAATGATCAAGCAGATTTAATATGGTTTTGGATTTTCTGGGGCAAACAAGTTTCTTTGTTTGGCTTCGAAAGAAGCTGGTAACAGAACAAAGACTCTTTTTTGTTTACGGAGGAATGTTTGGTTTGGTGTTTCCCATTGTTGGAACCATCTGGCAGTGCTTATTTGTAAACAAGGCATTCAATTGTTCCAATCTGTTGAGTTGTCAAGTAGAAACACCCACTTTGTGGATCATTGACCTAGCCCCTATAGTTTTAGCTGTTGTGTTTTCCTATGCGGGAAGAGCGTTGGATTTGGTAAAATTGAAAAATCAAGAGTCTGATGTTCGATATGCCGAAATGGTGAAGTTGAGAGAGACTGCAGATGCTGCTAATCGCGCGAAAAGTGAGTTTTTAGCCAATATGTCCCACGAAATTCGCACTCCGATGAATGCTATCATTGGAATGAGTTATTTGTTAAAGAAGACAACATTGACTGAAAAGCAGAAGGACTATAATTCAAAGATTGAAATGTCTTCTAAAAACTTGCTTCGGATCATTGATGATATTCTAGATTTTTCTAAAATTGAGGCAGGCAAGTTGACGCTAGAGCATACCAATTTGTTCATGGATCAATTGGTATCGGAAGTGGCGGATACTGTCAATGTAAAGTTGCAGCACAAACATGAGGTGGAGTTGGTTACGTACGTAGATCCTGCTATTCCGCCAGTGATTTTGGGGGATAGTGTCCGATTGCGGCAAGTCTTATTGAATTTATTGGATAACGCTGCTAAATTTACACAGCGAGGGGAAATCAAGGTGGAGGTGAAATTGGTGAAGTTGTTGCCTTATGGATTGATACTACATTTTTCTATTGCCGATACTGGAATTGGCATCAGTGAAGCGCAGATAAAGAATTTATTTTCTGCCTTTCAACAAGCAGATGTTTCTACCACAAGAAAATTTGGTGGCACTGGCCTAGGATTGGTCATTTGTCAGCGGATTGTTGAAATGATGGACGGAGAGTTGTTATTAGAAAGTGAGGTGGGCAAAGGTTCTACTTTTTCCTTCAATGCTTTTTTTAATTTGGCTCAACAGACCGAGCTGGAAGAGGAGCAATTCTTTTCTGAAATCAAGGGGAAGAAAGCGCTGTTAGTGGATGATTCTGAAAGTGCGAGAATGGTCTTGCATGAGATGCTTTCCTCCATTGGATTCAATGTTTTAGTGGCCAAAGACGCATTTGAGGCCATTGAGATGTTTGAAGCAGAGCAACAATCAGAAGAAAAATTGACTTTGATGGTGGTGGATTGGCAAATGCCTGGAATGGATGGATTGCAATTGGTCAGAGAAATCAAGTCGAAAGAGGGATTGGATGTGCCCTCTGTGCTGATGGTCACCGCATATGGATTAGAAACCGTTAGAGAGGCGGCCAAGCAAAAAGTAGTGGATGGTGTATTATTAAAGCCTATCAACCATTCTACTTTACACGATACATTGAATAGTATTCTGCATTTGCGCAGTAAAAATGCACATGAACAGGTGGTTCAACACTTGGATTTGGAGGGGTATCATAAGATGCTGCAAGGTTCAAAAGTACTGCTGGTGGAAGACAACGATATCAACTTAGAGCTGGCTATTGAGTTGCTCAATGATGTGGGGATGGAAGTTCGCGCTGCTCGAAACGGCAAAGAGGCAGTAGAGATGGTGAAACTTGATGATTTTGATGTGGTATTGATGGATATTCAAATGCCAGAGATGGATGGACTATCCGCTACCAAAGTAATACGGCAGGATAAGAAGTATAAGACATTGCCAATTTTGGCTATGACCGCTCATGCCATGAAGGGCGAAAGAGAGAAGAGCATCGCGGCAGGGATGAATGATCATATCACCAAACCCATTGATCCAGAGGTATTATACAAAGCACTCCTCCAATATGTGAAAGGGATTGAGGTCAATGGAATGAAGGCGCAAGAAGGAAAATCAGCATCGCACTCTCAAGATTTAGTAATCATGGGGCTAGACACAAAGGAAGGAATTAAACGAATTGGTGGTAAACTAGACGCTTATAAAAAATTACTTCGCACTTTCGTTACCAATTATGCGCAAACACATGTAATCATTGCGAAAATGCGAGAGCAGAATGATCTCGCTGGATTGGCCATGCAATTGCATACGATTTCGGGTGTGTGTGGTAACATTGGAGCCAAAGAATTGTACGCGGTGGCTTATCCGCTATCTCACGGCTTAAAGGCATTGAGTCAAGAGCCTTCAGCAAAGTTATCGGTGCCTCAAATAAAACAATTAGAGCATATCGAAAAGCACTTGCACGGCATGATTCAAGAGATTGTAGCGGTTTTGAAAGATGGTAAAGAAGAAGCTGTGAGTAGTAATGATTTACAATCAGGAGATTGGAAACAGAAGCTCAGTGAGCTCAAGATTCTAATCAGCGCTCAAGATAGCGATGCCACGGGCTATTGCGAAAATTGGATACAGCAATACCATTTGAGTGAGGAAGAGAAACTGGTTTTAAATGATGTATTGCGCGCATT
Organism: Flavobacteriales bacterium; assembly: GCA_947464415.1. Classification (GTDB taxonomy): domain Bacteria; phylum Bacteroidota; class Bacteroidia; order Flavobacteriales_D; family Sanyastnellaceae; genus CAMCTV01. The sequence continues at coordinate 13,931 of CANHWU010000010.1, read as the reverse complement.
GTCTGACTTTGAGTTTGATGCCGCGTCTGAAATATTAGAGAAATTATGATATCTGGGAAGGAAATGATAGCCACTTTACTGGTGGTGGATGATTCAGTGGAAAATCTTCAAATTCTATCAAGCTTGCTCAAGGATTTGTATAAAGTAAAGGTAGCTAAGTCCGGAGAGAAGGCGTTGGAAATTGCTCGTATGAATCCCGCCCCTGATTTGATTTTGTTGGATATTATGATGCCGGGAATGGATGGCTTTTCTGTTTGTGAGGAGTTGAAACAGGATGCAACTACCAAGAATATTCCAATCATATTTCTCACGGCCTTGAATGAAGTGGCGGATGAAACCAAGGGTTTTCAATTGGGTGGCGCTGATTTTATCATCAAACCTTTTAATCCGGAGATTGTAAAAGCAAGAATTAAAACGCATTTAGATCTGCAATTGGAGCGCCGAAAGTCAGAATCTCTTTTGAAGATTTTATTGCCAGAGAAGGTGATAGATTCGTTGATCAGGGAGGGAAGCTATCCTCCGGAAAAAAGGGAAAATGTGAGTATTCTATTTTGCGATTTCGTGGGATTCACAAAAATTACTGCTACCCTCGCTCCAGAGACGCTGTTTGCTGAGTTAACGGATGTTTTTACTGCATTCGATGAGATTGCAGACCAGCGCGGTGTAACCCGCATTAAAACCATTGGAGATGCCTACATGGCGGCCACCGGAATCCTAGAGGAAGATCCTGATCATGCCAATCGTTTAGTAGATGCAGGTTTGGCGATGGTAGAGTTTCTGGATAAGAGAAATGAGCAACAACAGGTAAAATGGCAGTGCAGGATTGGAATTCATTCGGGTAGCGTGATTGCAGGGATCATTGGGAAATCGAGATTTATTTATGATATTTTAGGGGATGATGTCAATATTGCGGCAAGGGTGGAAAGTGCTAGCTCGCCAATGAAAGTGGCCATTACAGATGCCACTAAATATTTGTTGTCGAGTCTGTATCGGACTGAGGATTTGGGGAATGTGATGCTCAAGGGAAAGGGCGAAATGCCACTTCACTTGGTCAGTCGATCATAGTTTGGTTTGTACCAAATTCAGGTTTTGTAACAAGCCCGCCATTCTTTCTCTTTTGGAAAAGTGGGTATGGTATTGGTGCCTGCTTAAAAATTGTACTTGCAATAAGCTCCACTCTTCTTCATTTTGAATTTCGTTGGCGAAATTCATTTCTCTGAAAAGGGCACCAGCTATGGACGAATAATCTTCTCTTCCTAAATAATCCAAATCAGCATCGCAAAGAACTTTATCTACCTTGTTGAATGGCATTTGCGGGATTTTCGTAGCCATGATGCTTTGAGAGATCTGAATCATATCCTCTGGAAGGAGTTGGTTCGTAGCTGCAATTTTGAAATATTCCACACTCACAGACTCATGGTCTTTTCTCACCTTCAAAAATCCGGTGTCATGGAATAAGGCCGCTATTTTCACCAAAAGCAATTCACGCTTGTTCAACCCTTCTGCCTCGCCGATGATTTGACTTTGCTCTATAACATCCATCGTGTGGCGGATATTGTGGTAATGATATTCGGGATGTAAAGAATGGGTTAACCGATCTCGGATGATGGGGTATTGCTCTTCAAAAAAACTTTCCAACTCACTCATACACGAACGTTCACTTGATTTAAATGCAAATTTAATCAGTTTGAAGATTTAATAAAACATTCATTGAACTTTCTTACTTTTGGAACCTATGATTCATACACACATTCGCAGGATTTTGGTTCCTTGTGACTTCAAAGAGGATAGCCAAAGTGCGCTCAAATACGCGGCCTTTTTAGCCAAGAAGGACCAGGCTCATATTATTCTTTTGCATATCATTTCAGTATCATCCCAGTTAGAACAAGCGGAAAGGGAGATGCAAGGTTGGCTCAATAAAATGAACAGTATGTACACCGGAGAAGTTACTTCTTTGGTAGAAGTGGGAAATGTCAAGGAGGGAATCGGAGAAATTGCTCAGCGTGAATCTTGTCATTTGGTGGTAATGCCTACCCACGGAATAAGAGGAATGCAGCATGTAACAGGTAGTTTGGCATTGAGAGTTATTTCAGAGTCAAATGTTCCTTTTTTGGTTGTTCAACAGCGTGTCGTGCGGGAGCACGGATTGCAGAAATTGGTGGTCCCCATCAACTTTCGCCCACAGATTCTGGAAGAATTACCGTTGATCATTTCTTTGGCGCAAACATTTTTATCAGAGGTGCATCTGGTATTTTCTAACTTAAATGAGGAAGAAACAAATACTGGTTTGGTTGAGCAAATTGAGCATGCTTTTGCTGAAGCCAAAGTGGCTTGTTTGCTGCATCATGTATCCACAGGTACCAATTTTGCAAGGGCCGTAGCACACTATGCCTCAGGAGTGGATGCTGATTTAATTTGCGCTATTAATTATTCTTATGAATACTTATATACCCTTTTTCCAAGAGCGGAAGAAGAGGATCTAATTTATAATGAAGCGCAAATTCCTGTTTTATTGCTTACACCGGAGGTCCAGGAAAGCAATGTATATTCTATCCCATTGTGGCATTAAAATACAACAAGATGTTTAAAATAATTGTACCAACTGATTTTACACCTACCAGTGAAAAGGCCATAGAGTACGCTTTTTCATTATCAAAAACGTTAGATGCAGAAGTGCATTTGCTTCACATTATTAAGAGTGATGCGGAGGAGAATGAAGCAAAAAATAAATTGGCGGGTTTCATTGATCATTGGAAAGTGAAAACAGGTCATGTGCCTATGGCGATGTTGAAGAAAGGTAACATTTTTGAGGATATTCCTTCGGTGGTGGAAGAAGAGAAGGGAGATTTGGTGGTGATGGGAACCCATGGTCTGAAGGGTTTGCAATACATTGTGGGAAGCCATGCTTTGAGAGTGATCACAGAAACCAAGGCCCCCTTTGTTGTTGTTCAAGATGGAACGATGGTGAAGGATGCTATCCATAAAATATTAGTTCCCTTGGATTTGCACAAAGAAACGAAGCAAAAGATCCGTTTTGCGGGAGACATGGCAGAGAAGTTCAAGTCTGAAGTTCAGATTATCGTTCCCAAAGAAGATGATGAATATTTGCAAAATGCGTTGATGCGAAATTTGAGTTATGCAGAAGGCTACTTTGAGAGCCGAGAGATTGCCTACCAGACGGTAGTAGCGGGGGTAAAGAGTAGTCATTTTGCAGAAGCTGTAGCTGAGCATGCTGAGAAGGCAGGAATAGATTTGATTTGTATTTTGAATTTTGCCAATGAGAAAATGATTCATGCCTTTGGTGTGGATGCTGAACAAAAGGTAATCACCAACAAGGCGGGTATTCCTGTGATGGTATTGAATCCCGTTGTTGCCAATTTGCATAACACGCGTTCTCTTATCGGCCAATGGGGATAGTAGAAAATAAAAAGAAACAAAAAAAGCTGTCGATGGACAGCTTTTTTTATGCGGAAAAGGGGGGATTCGAACCCCCGGTAGGGTTTCCCCTACGACAGTTTAGCAAACTGTTGGTTTAAGCCACTCACCCACCTTTCCTTGGGTCGCTCTACATTTAGAGGTGGGCAAAAGTAGTGAAAAAGGCCAACAATGCCAATGAAATTTATTGAATATAGAAAAAAATCAGAAAATAGAAATGAAAAGTTTTGCTGGGCATAAAACTTTTGTACTTTTGCACCCCGCTCGGGGTGTAGCGTAGCCCGGTATCGCGCCTGCTTTGGGAGCAGGAGGTCGTAGGTTCGAATCCTGCCACCCCGACGAAAAGGGACAGCGAGAGTTGTCCCTTCATTTTTTGATTCCGTAGCTCAGTTGGATAGAGCAACTGCCTTCTAAGCAGTCGGTCACAGGTTCGAATCCTGTCGGGATCACCAGGAACCCAGCGAAAGTTGGGTTTTTTGTTGTCTTTTTTCTTTTTCGACTGACAAAAATTTATGCCTAATCCCCAGGTTTTGGTCATGATCCATGATCCCTCTCTTGCACCCTTGGTGCAGAATCGCCGATTGCTAAAAATGAAAAATCCCAACTTCTGTTGGGATGATCACTATTTAATCTGGCGGAGAGAGAGGGATTCGAACCCCCGGACCTGTTACAGTCAACAGTTTTCAAGACTGCCGCAATCGACCACTCTGCCATCTCTCCGAGGCAAAGATAATAGGTCTTGCTGTATTTTAAAATGAATTTTTTCTATTTCGCTAAAAAATCATCGTGAAAAATCACGCCATTACTTTTTTATCTCAGTAGTAAAACGTATCCGCGGTAAAGACTCACTTCTGCTTCCCATTTTGGTGAAATACGCAACTGCCATTCATATACATCGCTCATACCATAGTATTCACCCTCATGGATATTGCCTGTCCACTTTTGTAACGGGTCGTTACTCTTGAAAATACAGTCGCCGTTTCTGGAAAAAATCGAAAAGTCATATATCATTTCGTCTGCTTCTATGCCATAAATGCTTGGACCGAATCCATTGTTGATTTCGTCATTGTTGGGGGTAAAACTATTGGGAATGTAAACGAAAAATTCGTTATCCACCTCTATCGTATAACAAATACTGTCCTGGCAACCATAAGATCCCGACACTGATATACATGCCAAAAAGGGATCTGTTACTGAGGTGGGCACAGTGTATGAAACAATCGACTCTTCACTCATTGTCCCGTTGATGTTCCATTGTTGATAGGCTGTGTTGGAAGATAGATTTTGGAAGGTCATCACATTGTTCGAGAGAGTGGGTGTTAAAGGAGTCCATTCAAATGCAGCGTTTGGTGTCCCGTCTACACACACCAAATTGGGTATTTCTGTCATTGATGTGCATCCAGCCGAATTGGTGATGATTAATCCGATTTGATGACACCCGGGCTCTGAAACCAAGTAATCAAACTGTGCACAATCGGTGCTGATGGTAGCTCCATTTATTTGCCATTGACAAACATCGCCAGGTGCTATTTGCGAGTGACTGAATGCAATAGCTACAGGAGTGCATCCAAAGGCGGAATCTCCTATGATTTCTGATGTCGGCGAATTCCATACAGTAAAACTGATATTGTCTGTATCTCCACATTGTCCTGCTATAGTGTAAATAGCATCATAGCTTCCGGGCCCTAACTGAGAAGGTGAAACTATTCCATTCGATCCAACTCCGCTGCCGGTCCAAATACCGCCCATTTGGGCCGTTACTAATATGATATCGGCATCGTTGGTGCACAATGAACCGATGGGGCTAATACTCGCATCTGACATTGATTCCACTACTAGGTTGATGCTTGCGGACGCAGTGCAGTAGCTGTCGCTATTAAAAGTAACGTTGTGGTTGCCAGGACCTGCCACACTGGGATCAAAGACACCATCAAGGGTATTGGTGATGCCTACGCCATCCCATGTTCCTGGCTCAGTATCGGCCATTAGATCTATAGCAGAATCATTGATACAAAAGGGCCCTACATTGGTAATATTGGTGGAGATGGGTGCGGTAATAATCACATTGGTGGTTGCAGAAACCGAACAAGCGCCAAGAGTAACGTCTAGATGGTAGTTGCCTTGTATGTTCAGCGTGCTATTAGTAATGACCGGGTTGGGCGCTAGGCTAGTATAGCCATTGGGGCCTGTCCATTGGAAATCGGCACCGTTGATATTATTGGTGTTCAATTGCAAATTTTCCCCGACGCAAATAGGGGAGTTGTTATTGATTACAACTGCAGGGGGAGAATCCACTTGAATGGTAATACTTTGTGTTTCGTTACAACCATTATAATTGGATTGAACCGTGTAAGTGGAGGTTGAGGTTGGGGTGGCAATTACGATATCGCCACTACTCGTATTTAAATCAGGAGATGCATTCCAAACATAGTTATTGCCACCAGTGGCGATAATGGTGGTACTTTCTCCTTCACAAAGGGCTATATCAGTGGCATTTATGGTCAAAGAAGGTGTAGTGCTCAGAGGAACAGTGAAAGAAAAAATCTGGGGAGGTGCGCATTGTCCTCCATCGGTTATGATAACACTATAGTTGCCTGCATTCAAATCAACGGCGCTGTTCGAGACATTTCCTGCAAGGGTAGCTTGCCATTGAAAATTGTAAGGTCCAATACCTCCAGATGGATTCAGGGTGATGCTGCCCAAGGCAGAACAACTTTGGGCAACGATAGTGGCGTTGTCATTAAGTACAATCGGATTAACATTGGTGGAGCTCGGGGTTGAAGGAGTAACACTTATATCCCAATTACCCGCGCCATCGCAGTCCAATGCTATGGTGGTCTCATCTGCCCCACCTCCGCTAATACTGGTGATCTCCGGATTGTTGGCGCTAAGGTTAATGGTGGTAGAGGGACATCCTACAGAGGCAGTTGTGATGATGGAAGGCGTCTGTGAAAACTGCCCTGCTCCCCAATAAACTCCATCTGTTATATTTCCTGTGCTATTTGCTAGTACGAGTTGTTCATCTCCATTGGTAAACACTCCAATATTACCATCACCATTATTACCTATGGAAGTGCAATTGCAATTTCCAATATTGAGATCAACTGCGGCTGCTGAGTTGTTGGAACCAATGACATAGAATTCATACGGACCCAAAATTGTTCCCTGAGGAATCGTCGCCGCCCAATCGCCATCGGTCAAAACATAACAGCTGAGATCAATAGGGTTGGGAGAATGATTATATAGCTCTGTCCATTCACCGGTGTTGGGAACACATGATCCATCGCAATTTCCGGCATTGATCATTACTTCATTGATGACTACTTGTCCTTGCATCATGCTCTGTGAAAGCATAATAAACAGCATAGGGACAATGAAGTACTTTTTCATGAATTTTCCGAACACAAAATTAAGTCCTTTGTAACGAAACAAGGGTTAATTAACAATTAGTCAGACAAAAATCATTATTCAAAATATCTCCATTGTAATACTGTATCTTCATCAATATTAACAATGGATTTTTTTCCAAGTAAATCACTCATGAATTTTGGACTGATGCCATGAGCGGGTCTTTTCCAGGTAAGATCGTTTTCTTCAATGACTTTTCCGAGAGGAATATTTTTGGCAGCCACCAAACTTCTTCGCGCATTTTTTCGGGCGGGTTCTTCGGCAGCTAATGCGGATACTTCGAAGACTCCCAACCATTCTTGGGTTCTATTCCATCGTTGCCAAAACAATTTCAAATCTTCTTTGTCCATAGCATGATAGTGGTCATTACCGGGTAATGTTTTATCATGTGTAAAATGTTTCTCGATTACGGCCGCTCCTAACAATACAGAGTCATGTATCACCTCCATATTTTGAGGTAATGTGTGATCGCTATATCCGATGATATGTTGAGGGAATTTCTTTTTTAAATCCCAGATCATCCCGAGGTGAGCGTTTGCATTAGGAGTGGGGTAGTTCAACACACAATGCATCAAAATCAAGGGATTGCCATATTTTTCAATGATACTCACCGCTTCCTGTATTTCCCACAAGTGAGAAGCTCCGGTGCTCAGAATAATAGGTTTGCCAAATTGACATTGCATTTCGATAAAAGGGAAATTGGTGATATCGGATGAGCTAATCTTATATACCTCCATCAAGTCATTGAGAAAAATGGCGCTTTCAGCATCAAATGGAGTGCTCATGAATTCAATACCCACCGTGTCACAATATTTTTTCAATTCCTCATATTCTTTTTTCCAAAATTTATCATACTTCTGAAAAAGTTCATGCTGACTTCTTGTGGGCTCTTTCTCAATATCCCAGTAGTATGGGCTGTCTTTGGAGGCAATAGTATCTGCTTTGTAGGTTTGAAATTTAATGGCGTCTGCACCACCCTCCGCTGCTTCATCGATCAATCTTTTGGCGATGTCCATATTGGCTTCATGATTTACACCGGCTTCTGCTATGATAAAGGGACGCTGAATGGATTGGTTGTCATAAAAGGCAATGAATTCACTGATTTTCATATTGTTTTATATTACAAATTATGAATGTTTGTTTTTAAGTTGGTTGGCGGCGTTTTGCATCGCATCTAAATTATTGGTGAGATTTTTATCATGTCGGCGGTACCTGTATAGTGGCAGAGGTATAGGATAAATCGAGAATTTTTGTAGAAATCGAATTCTAAGATCTTCCTCCTCTCTGGCTCTAAATTGCTCGTCATACAAACCAATATCCACAAGCAAGTCTTTTCTGAACATGATACCACAGGCGATAGGCTTTTCTTCTGATTTCACCCATTCTCGATTATTCTCTTTTTCATCTACCAAAAAATAGTCCACGCTTACAGCATCTAGTTCGTGATTCTCTTCAAGGTATAGGGATTGAATCTTCAGTAGGTCGTGGTGAATATAGTCATCGGCATCAATAAATAAGACATATTGGCCTCTTGCTTTTCTAACCCCTTCATTTCTTGCCGCAGCAAGTCCTTTATTCTCTGTAAAAGTGATGATGCGTATTTCTTCTTTGTAGTTGCTTAATATTTGTTGAGTATTGTCTGTGCTAGCATCGTCCACCACGATAATTTCATATTTATGCTTTGACATACTTTGGTCGAGGCAGCTTCTGATAGCCCGTTCTATATAACGACCGTAATTAAAAGTGGTGATGATTATGCTAGTCATTTTGAATATTAATTTGGGCGATGGCCTCACATAAATCTTCTTGTCTAATGGGTTTTATCAAATATCCTGATCTCGCGGTGAGTTTAGCTCTTTCGAGCGTTCCGTCATCAGAATTACCCGTGAGGAAAATAATGGGGGCATCTGAAAATTCTCTGATTCTTTGCGCTGTCTCGATCCCATCCATCTCTCCGTTGATTCTAATATCCATTAATACAGCGTCTGGTAACATTGTTCTCACATCTTCTATGGCTTCTACGCCATTATCAACGGTCTCAATGGTTTCATACCCACATTTCTCTAGAAAGTGTTTGTGAAGGAAGGCAATAATTTCGTCGTCTTCCACTAGGAGAACTCTTTTCTTATTGCTCATGAAATCGGTATTTTAAATGTATAGTGCAAACCATTTTCATTGGTTATAGACATTTCTGATTTTAATTGTTTATTGAAGGATTGAATGAGTTTCATTCCGAGTGATTGAGATTTACCGGACATTTTTTTTTCATCTAAGCCGATGCCGTTGTCCGATATTTTCAATAGAAAATGGCTTTCTAAAAGTTGTGTTGAAATACAAATTTTACCATTTGTTTTTCCCTCAAAAGCATATTTATATGCATTGGTCAAAATCTCATTCACTAACAATCCACACGGTATCATTTTGTTGAGCGGAAGTAGGATGGGTTCTTGAGCGGTGATTTCGAGTTGGACATTTTCAAATCGATGATATGTTTTGTATATGTTTCGGGATAAATCTTCTATATACTGAGATACATTGATAGACTCTAAATTAGTTGTCTTATATAGCATTTCATGTATCATTGACATGCTTCTGATTCTGCCTTGGCTTTCTCTTAAAATTTGTATGACATTTTCATCATTGCTTTGTATGATTTGCATTTCTAATAATCCAAAAATAACAGTGAGATTATTTTTTACACGATGATGAATTTCTCCTAATAACGTTGTCTTTTCTGACAACGATTGTTTAATTTGATTTTCAGTAATTTTTTGTTCTGTTATATCGGTAGATACACCTAAAATATCTATAGTCCCATCAGCTCTTTCTAATGGAACTTTAGTAGTGAAATAGGTTTTTATTTCACCATTTGCTAAAGTAAATTGTTCTTCTAGGGAAAAGGGTTTCATGAATTCAATCACCTTTTTTTCGCTTTCGTTGAATACTTCAATCTCTTCTTTTACGGGATGAATTTCATCGTTGTATTTTAATTCAATTTCATCTACAGATTTCCCAAATATTTTAGCTACTGCTTCATTGACCATAATGAATTGGCCTTTCTGATTCTTCACAAAAATGAGATTGGGCACTGTATCGATGATTTGCCTGATGAATTGATGTTGATCTTGCATCGCTTGCATCATTCTCTTCCTCTCCGTAATATCTCTGATAAAGGCGATTACGTATCCTTTGTCATCTTGTTGAGAATAGAAGGCATTGGCCTCAATGGGGAAAATGGAACCATCCTTTCTTTGATGTCGGCCTTCAATGATCATGGGCCCATTATCCTTTAAATCTTGTACATGCTCATCCCAATCTTTTTTATCAACGAACATTTTCTCTACTTCACCTACATATTGTCCAAGTAAATGCTCCACGCTTTGTCCTAATCTCTCAGCACCTGTTTGATTAATATACAACATAACACCCTCCTCCGATGTTACTTGTACGGCCTCTCCAGATTTATCTATGAGATGACGCAGTAAATTCACTTCTTTTGAATAGTTGTCGGCAAGTTCCTGATGTGCTTTTTTGAGTTTATTGTTGGCTTCTAACAGCTCACTAGAACTTTCTCTGATAATTATTTTGAGATGCTGATTATCTCTTTCTAGAGATTCATAACTTTCATTTACCAATCTTAATAGTTCTTCTATACTATCCTCCGAGGTTAGATTTTTCTCTTTGACCTTTTTTAATTGGCGTTGAAGGAGCTTATGATAATGGGTGTGTGAAGTCATGAAAGCAAAAAACAAAAATAAGGGAGTTCAAATGAATGTGGTGATTATATTTGTCCAAAATTCATTACATATGTCATCAAAACTTTTGGAAGGTAAAACGGGGATTATCTCGGGTGCTTTAAATGATAAATCAATTGCGTGGAAAGTGGCAGAGTTGTGTCATTTTCACGGAGCAAAGGTGGTACTAACCAATGCTCCTATTGCGATGAGAATGGGTGAAATAAATGGATTGGCTGAAAAAATAAATGCACCTATTTTCCCGGCGGATGCCACTAGCGAACAGGATTTACAGAATCTTTTTCAAGGCTCCATGGAGCATTTCGGAGGTAAGATTGATTTTGTCTTGCATTCAATAGGAATGTCACCAAATGTTCGAAAGGGAAGGCACTATACTGATTTGAACTATGAGTGGTATAAGCAAACTCTGGATGTGAGTGCAATGAGTTTGCATAAAATGTTAAGTGTAGCATGGAAGATGGACGCGATCAATGATTGGGGGTCTGTCGTGGCGTTGACTTACATCGCGGCTCAACGGATATTCCCGGATTATAATGATATGGCGGATGCTAAATCTCTATTGGAGAGTATTGCTAGAAGTTTTGGTTATCATTATGGATCAGCTAAGAAAGTTAGGATCAACACAATTAGCCAATCCCCAACCGTTACGACGGCTGGAAGCGGCGTGAAAGGATTTGATGGTTTTATCAATTACTCAGAATTAATGTCGCCTCTCGGAAATGCAGATGCTGAAGCTTGTGCCAATTATTGCGTGGCTTTATTTAGCGATTTAACAAAATATGTAACTATGCAGAATCTCTTCCATGACGGAGGTTTTTCTAATACAGGGGTAACACAAGCCGTGGTGGAAAAGTTTGGATCTTAAATTATTTTATAAATTGTTGATAGAAGCTTTCGGATAGTATTTGGACAGCTTTTTTCTTGTCTTTTTTGGAAAGAACGGCTGGTGGGCCGTAGGGTGTTTTGTTTATATCAATAACATACCACAAATTGGTGAGGTTGTCTTTTAATACATCTAGTTCGCAGAAGTTACATCCGGCCGCTTTGCAAAATTCTATGATTTTTTCTTGTATAGCTATTGGTATGCATTCTTTCAAAGCGAGCTCAGCTTTCAGGATATTGTTGGTAAATCTATTTTCCTCTGTTTTGTATTTCTTATAAATAATGGGAATTTCTGATTTGACGAGGCAAACACGATAGTCAACATAGAGTTCATCTTCTGAGTTGTCAATGATGATTTGATAGATTTTATCGGCCTCTATTTTATCTAACGGAAATTGAATAATTTTTCCATCATGCTTTGCATTCAAATTGCTTTTTTCAACCCCTTTTCCAGTATATGTAATGGGGTCAATCAAAGTAGAATATTCAAATACTTTTTCATGAATGGAATCAATAAATTGCTTGGATATGTCATAGGCTTGATCATTAATGTGAAAGGTTGAGCTGACACGAATACTTTGGAAAGTTTCATCAATAAAGTTTATTTTTATTATATTGGATGTATGATTTTCGTTGATGATCGAAATATTGTTCTTTCTAAGAATTTTATATAGACTTGTTTTTTTGCTTGGGAAAGCGGGGTGTACATATGCGGTTTTTATACGGCAACTATTTTTTAGAAAATCGTCTATATCAAAAACCAATAATGTTAAATAAAATGGAATTTTCTCAAAAAAGGGCTTGTTTACCTTCCTTAATTTATTTAAATAGAGCAAGTTAAGATTCATTTGTTGGTAAGGGTGTTAAAATGTCTATTTTATGAGTTGACTTCTTTTTATATTTGTAATTGGTGTAATTTGTCCGAAATCAAAATTAGAGGAAAAATGAGTTGTTTTGAAAGAGTTGTTATGAACACGAAAAGAGTGAAATTTTTACTCTTGTTCATTGTTCAAGTTGTTGCAATATCCGCTTGGTCGAATACCGAGACTTCATCAAATGTCGATAGCTTGCAAATGACTTCCATTGAAGCCATTACGTGCTTCAGAGACGCCGATGGTGATACATATGGCAATCCAAATGTGTCATTTACCAACAGTGTTGCGGTCGCTTGTCCAAGCGGCTGGGTTTCCAATAATTTGGATTGTAATGATGCCAATTTCACCATTAACCCCGACGCGTTGGAAATTTGTAATGGACTCAATGACGATTGTGATGGTCAGACGGATGAGGGATTTCCCATATTAGACAAATTTGCTGATTTGGATGGTGATGGTTTTGGAGACCCGTTTTCCATTTTTTCTGGCGCTCCGACATGTCAAATTCTTCCTGGATTTGTTACTAACGCTGATGACTGCGATGATTTTGATTTCAATATTTTTCCCGGTCAAGTAGAGGCCTGCAATGGTTTGGATGATAATTGTGATGGAGTTTTGGATGAAGGTCTTCCACAGACTACTTTCTTTTTCGATAATGACGGAGATAATTTTGGTGACGATTTAAATACCATAGATGCTTGTAATGCTCCACCCTTCACCGTAAACATCGGAGGCGATTGTGATGATAACGATTCTTTTAATTTCCCCGGAAACTCAGAGGCATGTGATTTATTAGACAATGACTGCGATGGTGTTATCGATAACGGCGCAGGTCAGGATAATGATGGTGATGGTTGGTCGACTTGTGAAAATGATTGTGATGATAACGATCCATTGATCAACCCAGGGCTTGTAGAGATTTGCAACCAGCTCGATGATAATTGTAACGGTGGAATTGATGAAGGTTTCGATCAAGATTTTGATGGGTTTACAGTTTGTCAAAATGATTGTGATGAGTTGAATTCCACTATAAATCCCTCTGCTGTTGAAGTTTGCGATGGCATTGATCAAAATTGCGATGGTGTATTGGATGATGGATTTGATGTCGATGCAGATGGTTTTACTACTTGTAGTCTTCCCATTCCAGACTGTGATGATGCCAGTGACCTAATCTTTCCAGGTGCTGTCGAAATTTGCGATAATGGCATAGATGAAGATTGTGATGGTGCGGACTTAGCGTGTGTGTTAGGTTGCACGGATGTTACAGCTTGTAATTTTAATCCATTAGCAACTCAGGATGATGGAAGTTGTACTTTCCCGACCGCAGAGATTTGCGGTAACGGAGTTGATGAAGATTGCGATGGCATTGATAATCCGGCCACTAGCTATTTTCTAGATAATGATAATGATGGATTTGGTGATCCATCCAATAGCCAGGATGCTTGTACGCAGCCTGCAGGTTTTGTTACTGATAACACAGATTGTGATGATTTTGATTTTTTGGTAAATCCATCGGCTACAGAAGATTGTAATACAATCGATGATAATTGTAATGGAATTACTGACGAAGGTTTTG
>CANHWU010000009.1 GCA_947464415.1 Flavobacteriales bacterium | reverse complement strand
TTTTCATTTGACAAAGATGCACTTTTCATCGCGTAAATTTGCAAAGTGAAGAACATCCAAAATATATCCATTGATGATTTTGATTATCCATTGACGGAAAATCATATTGCTAAGTATCCACTGGCCAACAGAAGTGATAGCCAACTTTTGTATTATCATGAAGGAAAAATTGAACATAAAAAATTCAAAGACATCATCAATTTATTCTCCCCAGGAGATCTATGGGTAGTCAACAATACCAAAGTGATTCCTGCGCGAATTCACTTCCAAAAAAATACCGGTGCACAAATAGAAGTCTTTTGTTTAGAGCCCCTTGGAATGGACTACACCACCGCCTTAACTGCAAAAACAAATAATCAATGGCTATGCTTTGTGGGGGGTGCAAAGAAATGGAAGGAAGGTACACTTTCAAAACCCTATTCTTTGAATGGAGAGGACGGAGTAGTGGAGGTTACTTGCCTGGAGAAAAGGGAAGATGGCTTTATCATTGATTGGAAATGGAGCGTCGGACAATTCAGTGAAATGCTGGATGCTTGCGGTGAACTGCCGATCCCACCCTATTTAAACAGAGATACAGAACCCGAGGACTATGAACGCTACCAAACTCTGTTTGCAAAACTAGCGGGGTCAGTAGCCGCTCCCACGGCCTCACTTCATTTTGATGAAAGCATCATCCAAAAAATTCAAGAAAAAAACGTGCAGCAAGCCACCTTAACGCTACATGTGGGCGCCGGCACCTTCAAGCCTGTAAGTGCTGCTCAGATTGGAGGACATGAAATGCACGCAGAGTACTTTGAAGTATCCCTTCCCTTTATGGCCGGCTGGATTGAGAAATTAAAAAATAATCAACGCACCATCGTTGTGGGAACAACGGCCCTCAGAACTTTAGAAACCTTGTATTGGTTGGGCAATCAGAAGTGTCAACCCGATACTCAACAGCTCTTTCATCTTGGCCAATGGGTGCCCTATGAAAATCAACCTGAAAACTCATTATTAGAAAACATTGAATGGTTGTACCAAAAAGCAACGAGCATGGGTCTCAGCTCAATCGCGGGTACCACCCAAATCATCATCGGTCCTGGCTATGAAATAAAATCGGCCGATGCCCTGGTGACCAATTTTCATCAACCCAAAAGCACGCTTCTTTTATTGGTGCATGCTGTGGTAGGGGAAGATTGGAAAAAGATATACCATGAGGCCTTGAACTATCCGTATCGATTTTTGAGTTATGGTGATAGCTCTTGGCTACAAACAAAAAAGGCCTCAATGTGAGGCCTTTTTATTTTTTTTATCTCTACTATTCCTGAACAAATCTTCTATCATCGATATCCGCTGACTCTCTGTACGCACCGAAAATTCTTTGTGCCAAAGAGGATTTAGCTCCCAAGGATACACTCTTCTTCTCAGTAGCATAATTATCCAAAGATTGTGCTTCAACAACATCTGTTAATCTTTGAATTACATACACCCCCCCTTCACCAACAATCGGTTCAGAAACCTTATCCTTGGGGATACCTATGCAAGTACCAACCAAAGCAAACTCCTGCTCACTAATGCCTGCCTCAGGAATATTCACATTGCGTAAAGAAACATTTTCAGAACGCTTAACGGTTAAACCATTTGACCCTGCAATTTCTTGAAGACTAGCACCTTTCAATTTAGTGGCCCAAAGCTCTCCCTTTTTCTCCTTGATGACCTTTATTTTCATCTGATCTTTTACATTCTCAAAAGATGGAACGCCACGCTCTCTGATTTCTGTAAGAACCGCCACCACGATGCTATTGTCTAACACCATTGGAGATGATACATCATTGATCTCTGCTTTGTAGGCCCAATTGACCAAAGCTTGTGCATTGCCATTGATTCCCATTACATTGCTAGCGTTAGGTGTGATCATTTTTGCAGATACCACTCGCTGATTAGCATCCATAGCCTTTGCATTGCTTCTAAAAGAGGCTGTATCTTTTGAATTGATCGTAATCTCTTTTAATTTCCTAATAGCCACATCCTGAGTTCTTGGACTTGCTTCGATCGGTTGCTCCAATGCAGCTACATAGGTGTTCATCTGAGGAGCCTTTTTCTGCGTCACCTCTACCACATGATAGCCAAATTGAGTAGATATTACTTGTATTTCTCCCACCTTTCCATCAAAACAAGCTTTTTCAAATTCAGGAACCATCGCGCCCCTTCCAAACATTTTTAGATCTCCGCCCTCATCCTTCGTTCCATCTGTTCCAAACAACTTGGCCATTTCTGCAAAATTCTTTTTCACTTTCACCACACTAGCGATAGAGTCTGCTTTCATTTTCCCTTTTGGAGAAGAGTCCTTGATCAAAATGTGTCTTGCTCTAACACTATCCACCTCTGAAACTCGCTTAGCGATTTTCATCAACTTCACCATTCCTCCTTCTACCACAGGACCCACAACCGAATCAACTGGGGCAGACAGAATCATTGAATTAAAAGGTTCGCTGACACTACCCGACTTATATCTTGTACTTGCTCCTGCACTAGCGCTAGAAAATTCTTTAATAGCGGCGCTCAAATTGCTTTTGATCATGGCTGTATCTTCAGAAGAGGGAACCACATTCATCATCACGTAATCCACACTTCTACTCCTTTCTTGCTTATATTCTCTATCCGCCTTGTGCTTATTATAATAAGACTTGATATCGTCCTCAGAAACATTAACATCAGTATCAGGAATCTCAGCAAAAGATTTCGCAACGAAATCCACTGACACTCTATTATTGTTGGCTTTGAAGGCCCATTTTGCATCAATGGTGTTAGTATAAGCTCCCCACTTCACAAGGTTATCATACTTCTCCCTCTTTCTTTTGAAAATGAAGAAAGATTTCATCAAATCTACTTTAGCAGGATCTTGAGAGTCAAAGTACTTTCTCACACGGTCACGATATGACATTGAGTCTACACCTTGATAAATGGTTTGTTTGATGTAGGGAGAAAGATATTTACCAAACATCATTTCCTCATACTCATTGTCAGAAACCTCGATGCCCAAAGCCTCTAAATCATCAGCATAAAGGCGCTCCTCCACAAGTTGATTCCAAGTGTCATTACTCAACCCCGACTCATTCTTTGAATAATCAAACACAGCGCGTTGCTTGGCTATGGCTCTCTGCCATTCCTCATAGCTGACCTCTGAACCATCGATATCACCAAGGGCATCAGGACCACTGCCCATACCTGAATCTAAAGCGTTTTGAATAATAAATAACAAGAGGGCTCCACCTACTAGAACGAGTGCTAACCACCCTTGCCTTCTGATTTTCTCAATCATTGCCATAATTTCATCTTTTTAGAAGGTCTGCGAATATCGTAAAAAAAACGCGTTCTTTTACAATCGAGTCCTAAATTTTGAAAGTCAATCCCTTACTCCGCCTTTTGAAGACGAATTTTTTCAATTTTCTGATCCGAAACCTCCAAAATAGTGCAATTGAATGCGCCAATGGAAAGTCTATCCCCAGGCTCAGGTAAACTTTCTAGCTCTTGAAGAATCAATCCGCCCAAAGTATCGTAGCTCTCCTCGTCTTCGGGTAAATCCAAATGAAAAGAATCATTGATAAATTTTACCTCTTCTCGACCATTGAAAATATAAGAGCCGTCAGGTTGAGGATTTTGCACATCAGGATCTGTATCATGCTCGTCTTGTATCTCGCCCACAATCTCCTCGATTACATCTTCTAGAGTGGCCATCCCAGCCGTTCCTCCGAACTCATCTACTACAATAAAAACATGCCTTTTCTCTCGAATATTAAGACTCAATATTTCCTGCGCTGGCATCGCCTCTGGCACTATGCATACCGGCCTTAATACCTCCACCAAAGTAGCTGGAGATTGAAATAGATCAAAGGAATGAACATACCCAATGATGTCATCTATGTTCTCCCCAAAGACCAATATCTTAGAAAAATGAGTTTCGATAAACTTCTGCTTGATTTGATCAATAGTGCTTTGTTTAGAAACCGCCACAATCTCATTCCGCGGAATCATACAATCTCTGGCTTTCACTTTAGAAAAATCCAATGCCTTTTGAAAAATTTCAATCTCATGATCCATGTTATTTATGGCTTCAGGCTGGCCAGTTACCTTTTCCAAATAATCATCTAAATCCACTCTTCCAAAAACACGCTTTTCCGTGATCTCATCTTGATTTCCTCTGCGTATGAATATGCTCGCTATACCATTTACCAATTGAGCAAAGGGCCACAACACAACATACCAAATTAAAAGTGGCAAAGCCAAAATATTCAACCATCTATTGGGATTAGCGGTAACCAACATTTTAGGTAAAAATTCGCCAAATAAAAGTATCACAATAGTGGAAAGAATGGTCTGGGTAAGCACCACTCCCCCTGAACCAATGGCTGCGGACAAAAACGGAAAATAGGTCTCCAGCAACAAAACAATTTGATCACCCAATTTGATTCCAAAAATGACTAAACCAATATTATTGCCTATCAGCATAGCCGATAAAAAATGCTTGGGCTTGCCCATCCAATAAGAAACCACTTTGGCTGACCAAAGTCCTTGTTTCTTATCCAATTCTATTTTCAAATGACTGGCAGAAATAAACGCCATTTCCATACTGCTAGAAAACGCACATCCCAACATAGAGACCAATACCCAAAAAATCCAACTCTCTGTCATATTACTTGTTCTCTTGCTGTCGCTGCTGCATTCGTTGATACAATTTCCTTCTAAAATACCACATCACGAATGATATAGAAGGAATTACCAAATTTTGAGCTTCCTTTTCCCATCCATTCACCACCATACGAAAAACAGCATAAATCAAAGTGGCGCAACCCACAGCAAACCAAAAGTGAATTAAAAATCGACTCATTCTTTCCATTACTCATCCGAATTTAAGGTGAACTTTCCTGTGGGTTGTAATATATGATAACTTGTGAAAGCACTGTTGCTCTCAAGACCTCTTCCGTAAAGCATGCCATTCTTAGTGGAGATAGTAACCCAATCATCAGTGATAATTAGATCACTATCTTGATAAAAAGTAAGCTTTTCTGTCAACAAATATTCTTGATCAATATTGATCAATTTTACTTTTCCATAAGCATTGAAAACGGCCTCCTTCTCCAGATAATCTCCACTGTTGGCAGTTAACCAAGCCTCTTCCTCTAGTCCATTCGATTGATAAAAAGTCATTTTAAAACCCTTAGAGGCAATGATTTTTGACTGCTGGTTCTGAAATCTCTCTAATAATGGGGCCTCTAATCTCGTGGCCTTAATGCCTCTTTCTGTATAAAGATAATTGGCGTTAACAGTGGTCTGAATAGGGTAATTAAATTCATCGGTAACTGCTTTGATGTCTGTCATTTCATTCTGGCAAGAAATGCATTGAATCAATAGCAATATGAGTACACACCTAATCATATTTTCTTTGAATAAACCAGCGCTCAAAAGGATGCAATTGAACACCCAACAAAACAGCATGAGACTGCACCCTGATGGGAGTATTGTTACTTATACTCCTTTCCCTCCATTGATAACCCAATTGTATGGTGGTATTGGACTTAGACGAGCGTATGGGCATACTCACACCTGCACTGTAGATGGTCTTCGTGGCTTGTTGGTCATGGGTGATGATGTAATCCTGAATCGCTGTCCAACCCATACGATATCGCATTAAACCGAAAAAAGATTGACTCCTATCTGGAGACTGAGGCATCCACTCAAAAGAAAAAGTTTGTGCCCTATAATTTCTCAAAGCACCCAATTCTTCCCAGCCTATGGAGAGGTTGTCAACTCGGGTCCAATCTTGTTGAGTTTGAGAATATGCGAATGACCAATATCCCCCGTTTTTCATCCAATACGAGAGGCCTGCGGAAACCGTCCATTGCATAGGAATTTTCAGCTGCATCGGGACTTCCATATTGGAAAATCCTGTATCGATGGTAACGGGTACCCCCCCGTAATTGTAATAATTTATACCAAACTCATTACTAAATGAACGAATACTGGACTGCGGAGAAAAAGTGGCTCCTACATTGCCCACTGCCAATCCTCTCTTATTCCCTGATTTGTTATTTCCAAAAAGAGGAAATTGATACCAGGCCCCAAAATCCCAGCGAACATCATTGATGCGCAATTCATGAGCAAAACGGCTATTATACACATTGGTGTTTAAAAACTCCAAATCACGGCTATGGCTCACCATACCAAACATATACTGAAGGTTCAATCCCAGCGAAACCTGATGTCCGACCACCTTTGAGGAATCCTTTAATAATACAAATTTTCTAGCTGCACCAACCCCAAGCTGGTGGAACCCGCCGTTTCCATATTGGTGTTTGATTCCCGAAATACTATCATTGATGGCGAAGGGCATATCCACAGCATAGCCCACACGACTGTAATCCGATAGACCTAAAGCAAAACCCCATGGATTTCCAGTCTTTCTAAAACCCATCGCGATCTCCCCAATGTTACCTCCATAAAAATTACCTGAGGATTCTGTTTGCATTACTTTACTGCTGAGTGCCGATACGGAAGTTTGAAAAGCAGTCTCTTTCACCCAAGCATAGGTAGCGGGGTTATTCATTTGAAATACCTGAGGATCCACAGCAACAAATGATGGGCCTCCCATTGATAATAGGCCCGCATTTCCGTTGATGATCCTTTCTCCTATTCCCAATCTTGTAAGCGGATCACTCAAAGTGTATTGGGCCATCAATGTGACAGACCAAAACCAAAAAATTACGAATCCTAATCCTTTATTGCTCATGTAACCAAACATTCAATCCTATCAAATTCAATCTTTCTATTATTCTTGCACCTCTCGGTAAAAAATCTGTCAAATATACGGCATCTGAACCGGTGAATAAGATTTCACTGAGGTTATGGCTCCTTGCATAGTGCTGGCTCATGGCCAATACCTCCTGCAACCAAGCTTCATGCCCCCCCTCCCAAAGATTTTGCTGAGTTGAATATCCACCCGGAATCTCCAAGTCAGGAGTAATCAATGGCAATTTTGCCGTAAAATGATGCATTGCCTTCCACCTCAATTCACGACCCGGAGCAATACAAAGCCCCATAATTTCATTTTCTTTGGCGCAAGTGTAGGTAACACAAGTTCCTAAATCAACCACTAGTATTTGATTAGAGGCCGATACACTCAAACCTCCCCATATGGCCGCCACTCGATCCGCTCCAAGACTTTCCGGGGGAAGGTAATGAATTCGATATGGTGATAACAATTCGCCTGAAAACTTTCGCCAATCGTCGCTGATGTCTATTTGCACATTCGAAACATTACAAATTGCCTTGGATAAAAAATGAAATCGTAATTCCAGCGATTGAATGAGTGGCGCGCATTGTTCATGTCGACACTTCCCCCCCTCAACAAGGGTTTCGAAATCAAACACAGCCCATTTTACAGATGTATTTCCTATGTCTATGACCAGACGGAAATCCCCTTTACTATTCTCCATACAAAACAGTTACTGTTCCTTTCTTGGAAAATAACTCATCCGCGCCATTGGCGCACCTGATATAGTAAACATAAACTCCTTGAGGAACAAAATCTTCTCCTTCATCACGCCCATCCCACCGAACAGCATAATCATCGGTTTGGAATAAAACATCCCCCCATTTTGAATAGACGATCATCTCAAAACCTGTCAGAGGAGAAAAGGATACCACAGGTCCAAAAGTATTATTGACTCCATTGATTACGATACAATTAGGTATGTATACTTTTGGAGTTTGCAGCATCACAATTTCATTTGACCATGCTTCAAAAGCCGTATCCACCGCTAAATCACCCAAATGCCCCACCGCCTTAATTCGATAATAAAATAGGCCATCTTCTTGAAACAAAGAATCCACATCATCATTATGATATTGAGAAAGGCCATTCAGCGTAAGCAATTTGGAATAGAAACCATTCTTTCCCAACTTTCGATACAATTGGTATTCATAAACATCACTCGGCCAATTTTCATAACCACTCCACTTCAGTGAATTTTCATCACGCTCATCATTCAATAGGCCCTCAAGCAAAATGGTTTTTCCGACATTAGAGTAAGCTGTAGTGTCGCCACATTCATTGACTAAGGCAAACCTAAAACGATAAGAAAAATAGGCAGGTACTAAACCACTTACTGAAAATACAATATTACTAACACCATTATCCAAATACTGAATATTTGACCATTCCTCGAAAAAATCATCATATTGTTGCAATATCACTTGATGCACAGTTGCCGTTGTTTCAACAAAACAATGAACAGAAATGGATGAATCCAATTCAACATCCACATTTGAAATATAAAACTCTGCCGGCGGTGATGGATAATTCAGTGTTATATTTCTGACATTGCTAATGCTGAATCTTCCATTATTACCAATAGCTAGCACATAATAGGAGTGATTTAGATCTAAAAATCCTTGTAACTCATGGACATACTGCAATGATCCCCCATCAACAGTGTCAACAATACTGTACAAACCATTGCCCTCCGCGTGATAAATGATGTAAGCGGCTACTCCATCCGCCCAACCTTGATAAGGTGTCCAAGACAAACTGATATTATCCGTGCAAAAAGTTTGTTGCAAAGGAGCTAACAAAACAGAACAGTTGCAGCTCGCACTCGCTTCACTGGTATTGGGACTAGGTGGATTTCCGCTCGGACAGTCATCAAAGGCAGCAAGGGTGTAACATGCTGATTGATTGGCTGATTGAATACTGAGGTCTGCATAAGAAGTCACATTACCACCAAAAATGGTATCGACGATAAACTCGCCCGCACTGTTACAACCATACAAAATATAACCTGCCACATCCTCTGAGGCACTTACGTTCCAATTAACAAGTGGGTGCCCATTGCTCACTGAAACTGAGGTAATTTCAGGAACCAATGGTGGGGTTTGATCGTAGAAAAAACCTTCTTCAACAGGACTGATACTAGGGCATGTCGTTTGATTTGAAAAAATTAAAAAGCTCAGTAAATCTCCGCAAGTAGCAATTTCAAGTAAATAATTATTCTCTGTTGAGGGCAGCGTAACAGAGTTGCTCCAATTGGTGAATGGATCATCCCACATTAATAGGTAGCCATTGATCGCATTTTGCCCGCTCCAACTTACCTCTAACATACCCGGATTAGAGGCAGAAGTGGACAAGGAGAGTGTCACGTTGCACATCGTAGTGCTCGGTGGTGCCATTACATTGCCCGCAGAGGTGGAGTATTCCACTACAAGATAGTAACACATATCGAAAGCAGAAGCATCATTCGCAAGATCCACAAAGCTGCTGATAGTGGGGTCGAATAGCGCAGCAATCTCAATGAAAGGGCCTCCATTGGAGGCGAAAAGATGGTAAGCTACAAAATCACCATTGGGGTCGCTAACAGAAGTCCAATTGATAGTAGTACCTCCTGCAGCATCAACCTGTGTACATTCAATATCAGGAGAAATCAACTGCGCATAAAAGCCCAATGAATTGAAACTTACAAAAAATGCTATGATACAAAATCTAATCAATGTAAGCCAATTCATTGAATAACTGTGATCTCAAACTATTGAACTCCCTCATTGTTTCAACGATAACGTCCTTTGCCGGTTTTAGATTGTCCAACCTTGAAGAAACTTGACCGATCTCCAACTCTCCATCTATCATATTGCCTTCAAACATTCCTTTTTTGGCCCTTGCCCTACCCAACAACGCTTTGAGCTCCTCAATGGTTGCTCCGTTCTGATAGGCCAATTTTACCTGTTCGGCAAATGGATTAGTCAGTAATCTTACAGGCGTGATCTCCTTCAATGTAAGTTGCGTATCGCCCTCATCTGCATTGATTACCGCTTGCTTAAAAGACTCATGAGCGGATGATTCTATTGTGGCTACAAAACGAGATCCCATTTGAACACCTTCTGCCCCCAAAGCAAATGCCGCCATCATGGACCTTCCATCAGCAATACCCCCTGCTGCAATTAAAGGTATGGAAATAGCATCACGGACTTTTGGAATGAGGCACATGGTAGTAGTTTCCTCGCGTCCATTGTGTCCGCCAGCCTCAAATCCCTCTGCAATCACAGCATCACATCCCGCCTTTTGAGCTTTCACTGCAAATTTCGCGCTCGAAACTACATGTAACACTTTGATTCCAGCTTCTTGAAATCTCGAAGTAAACAAAGAGGGATTACCAGCAGAAGTAATCACCACCGGCACCTTGTTTTCAATAATAATATCAATATGATCCGATACTTGAGGATAGATCAAGGGCAGATTTACTGCAAAAGTTTGCGAAGTGGCCAGCTTACATTTCATAATGTGCTCCTTCAAAACATCAGGATACATAGACCCCGCACCAATAGTTCCCAATCCACCCGCATTGCTCACAGCACTTGCCAATCGCCAGCCAGAGCACCAAATCATACCACCCTGGATAATCGGATACCGAATTTTCAATAGTTCCCTCACTTGATTCACGTCCTAAAATTAAGAAAACTTTGTGTTCAATTTCTTAATATTGAACACATTCGATTTTTTTGTATATTTGCTATTAGACATTATGAAAAAATACTTACTTCCTTTTTTCGCCACTTTATTTTTGGTGCCTGCTTTTGGTCAATACAAAATTGATTATGGCATTCGAGCAGGAGCTGCCAATTATCTCGGAGATATTGGTGGAAAAAGTGATCCCAGGCGAGATTTCATAGTAGACATGCATCTACCCTCCACTCGATGGGCGGTTGGCGCTTTTTACCGAAAAAGAAAAAATAAAAAACTAGCATGGTCCGCCACCATGGATTATATCAGAATTGAGGGACGAGATGAACTGACTACTTACTTTCCCAGACGTGCTCGTAACTTGAGATTTAAAAATGATATGGTTGAACTTTCTGCTAGAGGTGAATTTACCCTCTATTATGATAGCGACTTAACCAATCAGGGATACTTCAGTCCTGATATGAAAATCTATGTTTTTGGAGGTTTAGCAGGCCTGTATTCCAATCCAAAAGGATTTATTAACGAATTCGCAGCAGACTATATTTCCAGAGAACAAGGTGGTTCCATTCAGGATTATTACGGAAGATGGGAAAAAGTTCGTCCATGGAAAACAGAAGGTCAAGACAATACTTATTCTCCTGTCACCTTTGCCATACCCACAGGTATTGGAATGTATTTTACGTATCAGAAAAAATGGAGATTCGGAATGGAATATTCTTGGAGAATTACCTTCACTGACTATTTAGATGATATTTCAACACAGTATCCCACAGAGGCGAAGATTGAGGCCTCTGCTGGATCGGATGCCACTATCGCCAAAGGGTATGTTTTCCATAGCTTTGACGACGATCTATTTGTGAATGATCGCTCCATTGACGAAGGGATTCCAAGTACTAACTTCTATTCAGCGGGTAGTCCCCGTGGTAACAATTTGAATAATGATAATTATATGACCTTCCAATTTTATGTTAGCAAAATTGTCAAAACCAAATCTAATTTTTACAAATCAAAATACAATTGGATGACCAGCAAAGGAAGAGGCGGGGCGAGAAAGGGGGTTATTAAATTCTAATACCTAGAAATCCATATTCAGAGAGAGGTAAAACACTCTCGGTAAAATTTGTCCATCGTCAATTCCCCATGCCCAGTCAGCTCGCAAAAAGTAACCGAGCACTTTAGATCTTAATCCAAATCCATAACCATAAATAATGGGTTCGCGATTGCTGTTTACCGTAACACTCACCGGACGCAATGTCACCGTATTGGTATTAAAACCATTGGAAACATCGTAAGGAGATTTACCTGTCCAAGCACTACCCACATCTCCAAATCCAATTACCTGAAAGTGTCGAATAAAATCACTTCGAATAGGCGTTTTGGATAGATAGCTAAAAACGGGGACTCTGATCTCCGTATTTGCAGCAATGAAGCTATTACCATTGCGCGCATTGATATAGAAACCTCTCATCGGCCCGCAGAAAGAGGCAAATCGATAATTCATTTGTGTAGACACCTCAGTACTTTGATCAACGCGTTGAAATAACCAGTTATCTACTCCCCCTAAATAGTGGACGACACGCCTAGCGCCCAAGGAAGTTGCACCAGCCACCCTGAAAGCCGCTATAATAGAGCGATGTAATTTCTTATAATGTCTAAAATCACCACCCAAAATATGCATGTCCGTTTTTTCCTTCCAATTGTCAGGCTGTTGATAAAATTCATACCACATTTTTCCTCTGGTTCCCTCCAACAAATTCATCCCCAAACTTCTGGTATTATCTAAATTGTACTCGAGTAATAAACCAGCGTTATTCTCATTTTCATTAGGGTCTGCCAAGCTCACAGGATCCACGGACAAGTTTATCCTCCTATCCCAACGATAAATCAAATTCAAACGAATGCAATGAAACTCATTGAAAGGATACTTCCATTGTTGAGTAACCATATAAGTCTCCAATCTGTATGCGCTAAAAATATTCCCCCAACGTTGTGACCTCCTTTGAAAAGTAATTTTCTTATCCAATTGATGCTTATTATTCTCGAAGGCCAATCCGAAATCACTATTGCGGATATCTGCCGCAATCCGCACAGCTGCATACATGCGATAATCCTCCAATAAGTCGGATATTGACACCTTGACCAATCCACTCATTCCCGGAAAAATACTCGTTGGCCCTGAACTCGCATTTTGATAAAAAGAACTGGCAAAGGTGTTGTCTAATTTGGTTGAGGCAAAATCGGTAGCGAAATTCAATTCATAATTACTCCTCTTCAATTCCGATTTCTCCCTCTTCTTTTTATTGCTGGTACTGTCCGCTAATATTAAACTGGCCTTTTCTTTTGAATACAATAATCTCTCCTCCGAAAAAAGAAAATGATTTAAATCAATTTGATCCATGAGAGGGGGCTTAACAACAAAATCGAGCGTATCCAGCGGCAATAGTTCCAAATCATCATCCCCTGTTAAAATTGAACCACTCCAACCTTTGTTCTTTTTTTTGGATAACCTAACATGACCGGAGTAATAATGCAGGTAATTCCAACTACTATCAGAAGTGGGACCCTCCAAAACTTTTGCTTTGAAAGGCAATTCAGCGATCTCATTCACCATTGGTGCCTTTCGATAATGAATGGTGGTATCAATACTTGCGATTACAGAGTCCCATCGAATGCGAAGAAATTTCATTCCCGAAGATCTTTCCTCCACACATCCCATCTCCTCAGAGCCCAATCCAAAAGCAAATCGCAATGGATGCTGAGAAGAATAAATCAACTCCGACTTTCCATTGCCTGTCACATCCACTTGAGACAGTGTATATGGCTTTATAGACTTTTCATCCTTTGATTTAGACAAGTACACCACCTTTCTATTGGGAAGTAACACCGGACTAAAATCATCCTCCTCCGTCCTGGTTAAAGGTTTGGGAGAATTGCCTATAGCGGGCAGAACAAAAACATCACTTTTACCCGCAGAGACACCAATAAAAACAATATTCTTACCATCAGCACTGAATCTTGGATACAGCACTTTATCGATGGAGAATATTTGCTTCTCATTCCATTTTTTCTCTGAAATAGAATACTGTGCAAGTCTCAAAAATCCTTTTTTCTCATAGAAATAACAGAAAGTTTCTGAGGTAGGGTGCCAACAAGTGGAGGGAAATGTTAGATCTTCCATCCTGTCCAACTTTGGCTCTCTCTTTACAATGCACTTTGCTTTTTGTGTTATCTTATTGTACAACCACAATCTGTACTGCCCCTTCTCATGTGTGACAAATGACCAATAGGCGCCATCAGGACTTTCATGAAAATCGCGATAAATAAATTTCTTTCTATACTTCAACGCTATCTCACCCAAAGTTTTTCTGAGCTTCGGGTCATTGGGGATATCGGTTGGTTGAACAATTCGTTGCAGTTTAGTGGCGTAAAACTGATAAAATTCCTCCACAATAACATCAATACTCTTACCTACAATCAATTCAAATCCCAAATCAATTCCCCTAGCGAATTTGGACATTTGAATAATATTAGGAATTACCTGGTATCCGTACCGATCGGCTATAAAACTCCAAAATGCCGCCCCTCCCAACCTCGCCTCATCATTACTCCAAAAGTTAATTTGCGGATTTTTCTGTTGAAGCTCTTTGATCATGAAAAGATCTAAATCTGCACTCTCCGGTTTCGCCATCCAAAGACCCAGTCCTTTCATATACCATTCTGGAAATGCAGAAAACGCGGCCTCCTTGAGGGCGTCCTTCCATGAGCCGCCATAAAGTACTTGATTCACCGCAATTTGGGCCAATCCCTCTTGTAACTGCCGAAAATAAACATCGTGATCCCCCTCGAAATAAACAAAAAGTTTGTTCTGAATGATCGCTGATGTTCCAATAATTTGATTGTTCTCATTGGGGGTTGAGCCTACATTGGTCTGGCGCATATCGGATTGACTGAGGTAAGCCATGATATACAATCTCTCTCTTGGCTCAAATCCCAAAAACGCGATTAGCTCTTCAAAAAATTTATCGCTTTTTTCTGCGGTTTGAAGGGCTAATTTCTCACCTCCTTGATAGAAGTAAACATCCGCATATTTTGCTTTATAGTAAGACCATTCAAAATCCCGATATTGCACCCTACTCTTGCCAAACTCGAGGTTACTTCCCTGGTAAAACTGCGCAAAAAGAGGATTCTCGAAAGAAAAACAAAAAATCAACCAACCGACCGCTATATGCCTTAACATTGCTCGCTAAAATAATCCATATATGGCTGACCAACACTACAACTTTCTTAAAAGAAATAAAATTAATCTGATTCAATTTGTTTTTGGACCCTTTCAAGAAAACACCTATATCATTTGGGAAGAGGGAAATCAGAATGCCGTTGCCATTGATCCTGGAATGTCGAACTCACAAGAAGAAAGAATTTTTTTACAAGCTTTACATGATTATCAACTAAAGCTCACCGCCATTTACAACACCCATTGTCACATCGATCATATCCTAGGTGTGGCTTTTCTACAGGGTCAATTCCATGTTCCATTTTACCATCATCCTTTAGAAGAAAATAATATTGTCCGATCAGAGCAAATGAGTACACTATGGAACATTCCCTTCTCTGCGCCTATTGATAAGGGAAATGATCTTGTGGAAGGAACAGCCTTGGAAATAGGAACCGAAGTCTTAACCACCATTTTTGTTCCTGGCCATTGTACAGGTCACTTGGCCTTTATTCATCACGCCTCTAGCACTATTCTCAGCGGGGATGTATTATTTCGAGAAAGCATTGGAAGAACAGATCTTCCCGGGGGGAGCATAGAGGAAATTCAAATGTCCATTTATCGATTGTATGAATTCCCGGATGACTATGTCGTTTTCAGTGGACATGGACCTGCCACCACCATTGGACATGAGAAAAAACACAATCCCTTTTTTCCTGCTCCTTAAACCTTTCTCAGGGTAAAAGCAAAGGTGCTTCCTATTCCCTCTGTGCTTCTAACAGTGAGTGTTTCTTGATGCGCTTCAATAATGTGCTTGCAAATGGCCAAGCCTAAACCCGAACCTCCATCATGTCTCGATCTACTTTTATCGACGCGATAAAAACGCTCAAAAATTCTAGGTAAATGTTCCTTTGCAATCCCAATCCCATCATCCGCAACCTCACATAAGATATGTTCTTCCATATCATAAAACCGAAACTTCACCTCTCCATTCTCTTGACCATAATGGATAGAGTTCGAAATCAAATTGGTAAGCACTTGCTCAATCTTTGAAGCATCACCAAATACCATCAACTGCTTGGGAGAACCCTCCTTTACAAACAATCGAATGCCCTTAGTAGCCGCGTAATCCTCTAAATCCATCATCACCTTGTGCACCAACGCAATCAAATCAAACTTATCTTGATTGAGTGGCATGGCTCCACTTTCCAGTTTCGTTATCAAATCCAAATCGATAATGAGCTCTGACAATCGATCTGCCTGTCGATTGGCTTTTGAAACAAAAAGTTTGATTCGTTCCTTATCTTCCAAATCATCATCCATCAAAGTTTCCAAGTACCCTTGTATTCCAAACAATGGAGTTTTTAGCTCATGGGCCAAGTTTCCAATATACTCCTTTCGAAAAGAATCCGTCTCCTTAAGTTGTTTCACCTCCTTTATTTTGTCCTCTACCCACTGCGAAACTTCCGATTCGATATCATGAAGAATATCCTCACTCATCACAATACTTGGTTTTTTCTCTGTTTGACTTTTAAAAGTGTGGATATTCTTGTAAATGATTTTGATCTTTTGATAAAGAAACTTTTCAATAAATTGGCTGGTTAGCCAATAAGAGACACCACCACTCAACCCACCCAAAATCAAGATAAAAATTAAATGCTTAAAAGGTTGGTGTAAGTAAAGAAAAAAAAGAAATGAAAAAATCGATACGAATAAGGCAATGACTGCTGCAATCCAAAATGCAATAGCGCGGGGAGATCTAGGTTTCATCAAGGCTCAAATTTATAGCCTACTCCCTTAATTGTTTTAAATAATTCGTCTCCCAATTTTTCACGCAATTTTCGGATATGAACATCGATGGTGCGATCGCCTACTATAACATCATTTCCCCATACATAATTCAAAATATAATCTCGGGTGAAAACCCTACCGGGGGCAGAAACCAGCAAGGCCAATAGTTCAAACTCTTTTTTAGGCAATTGAAAAACTTCTGTTCCCTTTGTCACCAAGTACTTATCTTTATCAATCACAATACCTCCATTGGATAGCACCTCTGAAGATGGCATTACGCCTGCAATCTCGGTTCTCTTTAACCAAGCCTTTACTTTCGAAATCAGAATTCTTGGTTTAATCGGCTTGGGAATATAATCATCTCCTCCAGAATCAAAACCCGCCAACTGACTGTAATCTTCATTTCTTGCTGTCAAAAAAGCAATGATAGTATTCGCACATTCCGGGATTTCTCTTATTTCTCTGCACGCCTCCATCCCATCCATCTCCGGCATCATCACATCCATGAGAATAAGCGCAGGGACAATTTCCTTTGCCTTTGCCACCGCTTCACGACCATTCAGCGCGGAATAAATTTCAAATCCTTCCTTTTCCAAATTGTATTTGAGAAGATCTATCAAATCCTGCTCATCATCTACTAACAAAATACGTTGCGCCATAATCCCATTATTTTCGTTTCAAAATTAGCGGAGAAAAAGTTAAATAGAGGTTAAGCAATGGTTAACGATTCAAGGTTCAAATCTAATTAGCTTTGCGACATGTGGAACAATAAAACAATTTGGATTATCGGTGCCAGCCGAGGAATAGGAGCTGCATTGGCTCAAATGCTCCATCAAAAGGGAGCTTTTGTTGTCCTATCTTCTCGTGATCAAAAAAGCTTATCAGAAATTCAAAGTACATTATCGAACCCAAAAAGATCGAGTATTATTCCCATCGACCTGACCAATGAAAGCAGTATCCAAGAGGGCATACAACTTTTCAATTCTCAGCATTCACAATGCGATATCGTGATCCATTGTGGGGGCATTAGCCAAAGAGCTTTGTCCGTTGAGACCAGTATAGAAGTAACTAGGAAAATATTTGAAAGTAACTTTTTCGGTCATATCAGACTCACGCAATCAGTACTTCCTGGAATGGTCCAAAAAAAATCAGGGAAAATCATTGTAATATCCAGTCTCACTGGAAAATGGGGATTTTACCTCAGATCTTCATATGCCGCCTCCAAACATGCTTTGCATGGATATTATGATAGCGTGAGAATGGAGGTAGAAAAAGACAATGTTCAAGTACATATGGTAACTCCAGGATTCATTGCCACCGACATTTCAAAACACGCGCTCAACTCCAATGGAGAAGCTGATGGTGCCATGGATTCTCATCAAGCTCAAGGAATTAGTGCCAAAGACTGTGCTGAACAAATCATTAAAGGAGTGGAACAAAATAAAATTGAATTCGGAGTGGGAGGGAAGGAGTTGTTCAGTCTGTTTTTGCACCAATACTTCCCTCATTTATTCAGAAAAATATTAAAAAGGCAAAGCGCTCGATAATCAATCCTTGATTCTGCTAAAGCGCAATGCTTTGAGCATGAAATCAGGAAGCGGTTGAAGAGGATCGCGTTTTTCTACATTTAAGAAAATACCCCATTTCTCCACAATAGGAACCTTATATACTTCAATCAGTTCAATCAAGATACCATCGGGATCGTCTATATAAACACAATGCACTTTTGTTTTCCCCATGCTCAGTGCAGCGTTGCTATCACAAGTGAATGGAAAACCTTTTTCGGCTAAATTTTGACCCAACTCTGACATTCCCTTAACGTCCAAACCAAGATGCACAAAGCCCAAATCACCCCAGATTCTCCCTTTAAAAATCTTATTGGGCGTTCTATCCAAAGCCTGCACCAATTCAATATAGTTTCTCCCAGTTACCCGAGCAAATCCACCACCTGTCGGTTTGGATGCCGTTAGCAATACCCTCCTATATTTTTGATTTCCTCCCGGTAAATGTTGCCAATCCGAAAACACCCCTGTTTCATCCCACACTTTTTGATCAAAACCCAACAAATCCGAGTACAAGCGCAAAGATTTCTCTATATCACTGACGCCCATTACACAACCAAGTACGCCTCCAGAGTGATGTCCATTATTCGTATACCAATTTTCATCCGCTGTAAACTGAAAGATATTTCCATCAGGATCTTTTAAACTGAACACCGCCCTTCCATCCGGACGTTCTTCCACTGGATAACAACTCTCCACAACACCGCATACAACCTCGTGACTTCTATGGACATCCCTTGACTTCATCACTACAGCATTGATACCCACGTCGCCCCATTGAAATACTTGCTTATTGGCGGTGGGTACAAAAGAAGTAGGCTGAATCACCTCCATGGCACACCCTCCTTGTAAATTAATCACCATCGACGCTCTTTTCGTAATGGTTTGATTCCTCGTATAAACATCCATGAGCGGCGCAGGTTGAACCGAATCGAAAAAAGGAATATCCAGACCAAACAATTTTCTGTATAGCGGCAACATAACGTCCATATCACTAACCGCTATTCCGATATGCTGCATACCATTGACTCTTGCAACCTTTTTAATCATGGGATATAATTTTACTTTGTAATTCCATGGCCTCCTGCCATAATTGCGGAAATTGTAATTGGGCTCTCTTCGCCTTATTAATTTCTCTTCTGACTCTTCTTGTTTTATTCCAAGAAATACTGAACAAACCGATGGCTACTAAAAACAAGAAACCGACCATTACTTCTAGGGAGTTCCTGAAGGGTAGTATACTCATTATCACTCCCATTATCAATAAGCAATAAAAAGGAGTCAAAAAGGTGAAAAAAGCCAAACGAATTGAATTATAAAACAACTCATCTTTCACTTTCTTTCGAATAAATTTTTCAGTTAGAAAATACAAAGGACCAAAAATCAACCTTCCCAATGCGGCAGGAAACCATTCCACGAAATAAGCAATTTGAATCTTCCAATTCCGAGATGAATAAAGAACCATGGATTGGGGATGTATTTCCATTTCATGGGCTATTTCAAGATAGCGCATACAATTGCTCTTAGCAGATTCACTCATGCTCGGCCATTCTTGGATGAATTTCTGATACCTTGTAAATCCTAGTATCGCCTTTTCAGAGCGAGGCATGCTAAATAGTGGAGACAACAGCATCAAGTCATCATAATGCTCATTATCTCTGATATCAATCATCAGAGAAGAGAGAGATTCCGAGGTTTCCTTCACCAAGAGATTAATCGCCTTGCTCTGATCTTCCAAATACTGATCCCAAAAATTTCTCACCGGAATCGGTCGACCAATTTTGAGTAATATCTTCGGCTGGTATTCCACAAAACTGCTATAATCCAATGCCATCGGTAAAACTTTCAGATTCATCAACCTTGAATCTTTCTCTATCGAACTAAACGCCAATCTCGCGAATCCCTTTTTCAGTGGCGTCATGAGTTGTTTTTTACCTCTATGTGAACCTTCTGGAAACATCGCAATTACAGCCCCCTTCGATAACCTCTCTCTACAAACTTTAAAAACCTCTTCATTCCTTTCCATTTGATCGGCCACATTGTCTTTTTCCCGATAAATGGGCAACATATGAATAGCGTGTAAAAAAGAGGCTATTTTCTTATTTTTGAATACATCTGAACGGGTCAGCCAATGCAATTGTCTTGGGAATACTCGACAACAAATGAGAGGATCAAACATAGCATTCTGATGATTAGCCACCAACATTAATGGTCCTTCTTTTGGAATATTTTGCAGACCATCTACTTCCAAATCATCTACGAATAAATCAATCCCTTTTGCTACCCATGGATAAAGCACAGAGTAAAGCCACGAAGTAGTTTTGGTAGGAAATAAAAAAGAAGAATTAACCTTGCTCATTCGTTTGAATAAAATTTTGCATCTTAAGCATCTCTGCATAGACACTCTTTTCCTTTGATAGGAGAGCCTCGTGGGTTCCGATTTCCAGTATTTTTCCCTTTTCTACAACCAAAATTTGATCACAATCTTGGATTGTAGAAAGTCGATGTGCAATAACTATACTGGTTCTTCCCGCCATCAATTTATTAAGGGCCTCCTGCACTTGTCTTTCGCTGTTGGAATCCAAGGCACTCGTCGCCTCATCTAGTATCAACAATTTTGGATTTCTGATCATGGCCCTTGCAATGGCAATCCTTTGACGTTGCCCACCAGAAAGTTGAACCCCCCTCTCCCCGACAAGGGTTTCCAATCCCTCAGGAAAGGAATTCGCAAACTCCGCAATATTGGCATCTTTCACTACTTTTTGTATAGCATCTTCATCTGCTGATGGATTTCCATACAGAATATTCTCCTTGATGGTCCCGCCAAATAAAATAACTTCTTGGGGAACAAAAGCAATCTGATTTCTGATCTGACTCTTAGAAAATTGAAGGGCATTTTGACCTGACCAAAAAATGGCACCGCTCGTGGGTTCAAAGAATCTTAAAACCAAAGAGGCAATGGTAGACTTCCCTGAACCGCTTTGTCCTACGATGGCCAATTTGGTTCCTTCAGGAATTTCAAAACTAATGTCATTCAGAACCACAATATCTGGTCTTGTGGGATAAGAAAATGAAACATTGCTAAAAACGATGTTAGGCTTGATTTCGCCTTGATCTGTCATGGGCTCAAACTCCACCCCTTCATCGGAAGAGTCTATGAGCTCCATAATGGTTTCAATCACCCCAATTCCCCTTTGTAAACTTCCCAATTGACTGGCAAGTCCACCGATTGATCCTGCCACCAAACCGGTAAGCATAATAAATTGAGGTAACACTTCTTTGGGGAGTTCGCCCTTCTGATTCAAATGTGCACCATATCCAATGACCAAACCTAAAGCACCGAACAAAAAAATGATGATAAAGGTACCGAACATTCCTCTCCAAATAGCGCCTCGCATACCAAAAGACTTCACCTTTTCCACACTGCTTCGGAATCTCCTCCATTCCCACCACTCGTTGGCATAACTTTTTACATTAACAATTCCCATTAAGGCTTCATTCACTATATTCCCACTATCGGCCACTTTATCTTGAGTCTCCTTGCCTAATTTTCGGATAAATTTCCCAAAAAATACCATTACCACGATAATAACTGGTAAAGAACAAAGCATCACTAAGGTTAGCTCTAAAGAAAAAGCCACTAAACAACCGACACCAAAAACAATAATGACCGTTTGTCTGATAAACTCCGCCAATGTAATAGTTAGGGTCTCTTGAACGGAAGTGATGTCACTGGAAATACGAGTCACCAAATCTCCAACTCGCGATGTGTGATAGAAATCCATTGACTTTGCGATCATTTTCTTAAACGCATCACTTCTCAATTCGAGCATTGCATTCTCAGTTACATAGGCAAAAAGGTATACCCTGATAAAAGAAAAAACACCTTGGATAAGCAACAAAAACACCAATGCGGCCAATACCCCTTGACTAGAAGAAAAGTCTAGCCCCCCGATGAAAATACTCAGAGATTTTTGCGTAATGCCCCCTCCTGGCACAGTAAGTATGTCCCCTGGTGTCATGAGTAACCCCAAAAGAGCCGTGATCGTAATGACCAATATTCCAGACAAGGAGAGTAA
This sequence comes from Flavobacteriales bacterium, assembly GCA_947464415.1. GTDB lineage: Bacteria > Bacteroidota > Bacteroidia > Flavobacteriales_D > Sanyastnellaceae > CAMCTV01. Next base: position 14,351 of record CANHWU010000009.1, on the reverse strand, counting down.
AATAATGCCGAAAAAAAACGACCCACCGTAGGGTTGTATATATCGAAAAACTCGTAAAGAATTTTTTAATCCTTGCTTTGAAATCCTCTGTTTCTTCTCCTCGCTCTCTTTATTCCTCATGATAAGCCCTCAATACTTCATCCAACCTAATTCGCATTTCTTCTTTGTATTTTTTGTCCCAATTCCACTGCTTCTTTTTAATCATATATCGGCCCCGACCAAAGGGCATCGTTTTCAAAAAATTAACTCCCAAATATTGGTTATCTCGATACAACACTACATCCAATTCCAATTGTAATTGTTGAGCATTGTCCTCACCAAACTCTGTCATGTCAACATCAATGATTTTTTGCAAATGACCATCGCCTTTGTACACAAGCTGAATAGTCGGATAATAAGGCAATTTCTTAAATTTGTACTGACCGCTGGAACTAGCGCTATCCATAGCGATTTTCTTTCCATCAGCATACGCTTCAACTAATCCGCGTTTTATGCCTTTACCCAAAGTATCTGGCCAAATGGCAGAAGTGATTTTTCCTGAAAGTTGAATCATTTTTTTTGCTGTTTTAGGATCCCCTTGGGCCAACAAAAATTGCGAACTCAAAGCAACAAAAAGAAGTAAGAGACTAAATTTCCTCATAGGTCAAATATACTAAATATCTTTTTTAACATTTATTTGTACCTACATTTAATGTTTCAACATACTTTTGTCAGGTGAAATTAGAATTAGAACTACAGCAAGTACAATTTCAGAGCGAGCAACACAAGCTCATGCTCAATATTCTTTTCACATCGTCCTGGCTCAATAGAATGCAGCTTTACCACCTACGAGAGGAAGGAATTACACCACCTCAGTACAACATTTTAAGAATTCTCCGAGGAAGTAAAGACCGTTATATGAATCTCGGGGAAATTAGTGGCAGAATGATCGATCGGTCTTCTAATACCTCTCGACTGATCGATAAATTGGTGGGGAAAGATTTGGTAACGAGAAAAATCAACAGTTCGGATAGAAGACAAATGGATATTAAGATCACCACTACTGGACTAGCACTATTGGATAAATTGAAGGAACCCATTGAAAGGGCTACTGAACCTTTTCTTCAAATCGATGTTAAAGAGGCGAAGCTGTTTAATTCACTATTAGATGAGCTTAGAGATTACAATGAATCAAATAATCACAAAAATCATAAACCAATAAAATCAAAAAAATGAAAAAAATCATGATGATTGCGCTCACTGCGCTAGCAACCACTGGGTTTGCACAAATGAAAGATGGAAAGTACATCGTAGATTACAAAGGATCGGTGGTGAATTGGAGAGGAGAAAATTTAACAGGTGGTGGCCATGACGGTACGGTAGCCATCTCCAGTGGTAATGTTGTGGTTATGAAAAACAATATCGCCTCAGGAAGGGTGAAGATTAACATGAATGAGATGACATGCACAGATATTAAAGATCCAGGTACGAATTCGAAGTTGATCAACCATTTAAAGGCCGAAGATTTCTTTAATACCGCTCAATATCCAGACGCCAGCTTTGAGATCACCAATTGCTCACCCGCAAAGGGGAATAATGGTACCACCCACCAAATCAAAGGGAAATTAACGGTTAAAGGCATTAGCCAAGAAATTGCATTTCCAGTAAAAATTGACAGTGACGGGGGAAGCATCCATGTCGTTGGCGACTTGACATTTGACCGATCATTGTTCAATGTAAAATACCCAAGCGCGGGCGAATACGCGGCCAAAAATGAAGTCAAAATGAAGTTTGACTTAAAAGCAAAGATTTAATTCTCGATTACAAGCACGTTTAAGAGGGACTACTGTCCCTCTTTTTTTATTCTTTTTCTTAAAGTCTCTTCATCCTCATGGAAAAAATACCTTACATCTACGGTTAAGTAACTTCCATTGATCGGAATCTGTAAATTATTACCAGCGCCATTTTGCTCCATTCTCAGATCTGAAATCCCAATGATGCTCAAAGGACGATTATAGGAGGCCCCTAAATAGTAGTACCCATTTTTCTTAGATCGAAATTCAAACCCATAATTGAGTATAATGCTCACTTGATTCCACCTAGCCCTATATGTCTTTACAGAATAATCTACTACAGTTGTATCCTTTTGAACAAATCCCTGTTTCAATAAATTGCTTGGATAAAAATTGCAACTAACACCTGCACTTGCATTCATGTAAACCTGCTTTCCCAGTTGAACATACACCAAAGCCTGGAAAGGAATTTCATATCCAATAAAACGATATTGTGTTTTGCCGCCTTGACCAAATCTCTTACTGTAAAAGTCTAACTGGTAGTTGCGCTGCATCATGGAAATTCCAGACTCAATACTCCACATTTTATTCAATCCTTTCCGTATTACCATACCACCGCTCCAACCTGTCTTATGGGTAAAAGTAGCACGCAATGAATCACCCTCAAGAGTCAACGGGCCTGTACCAAAAAAATGAGATGGCACCATAGGCTTGACTTGAATTCCCAGAGCAGTTATACGCTCTTGAGCAAACAAATATTGACTTAAAAAACAACCAAAAAAAAGAAAATATTTACTCATTCCACTTCCATTTCACCACATACTCAATGGGTTTTCTATGACTTTTCAAATCAAGAGTTTGAGGATACCCTAAATAAAAAAAACCAAGACAAGTTTGGCCTTCCTCCAAGGAAAGAAAATCTACTACCGCTGGATGCTTTAAAATCCCTGGTGTAGCCCAAAATCCAGCAAGACCATAAGCATGTGCGGAGAGATGTAAATTTTGCACCGCAGCGCCGATAGCCGCCACCTCTTCCCATTCAGGCACTTTTGCTGTCTTTTCTCTGTTCAGAATAATCGCAATGACGACACTAGCCGTTATTATTCTACTCACCATTCGTTCCACCTTCATTGGATTTATCAAATCCGCTGACTTTCCCTCTACCATAGCGTATTGGGCAATCTTAGCCAAAGATTCCTTCTCCTCACCATTGATGACAATAAACCTCCAAGGTTGCGTCATTCCATGTGTAGGTGCCCAAATGGCATTATTCAGCAAAAGCTCCACTTGCTCCTTGTGCACTTTTCTAGAGGTAAAAAATTCAGGAGCAACAGACCGTCTGCTGCGAATCAGTTCTGTAATTTCACTTAAATTAAATTGCATATCTTGCCTTCAAAACTAAATCGAAATCACACATATATTACCTTTGAACATTACTATTTATGAAAAACATTGTTATCACTGGAGCGGGATCAGGAATGGGACAGGTAACGGCTGTTTTACTTTCTCAAACATCGGAAAATAAAATCATCTGCATTGGCCGTGATCAGAACAAACTTGAAAAAACTAAAAAATTGATGGCTCACCACCAAACGCATGAGTATTGGAATATGGACATTCGAAATCATGCCGCCTGGCAAAGTCATTTGAAGCAAAGCCAGATTACTGAACTCAATGCCATTTTCGCCAATGCCGGAGTAGGGGGAGAAAATCACTTTGGAGAAAATGATCGTTGGGAAGAAATCATCAGTACTAATTTAACTGGCACTTACCTCACCATAGAATACTTACTGCCCTTACTAAGAAATAGCCCCCAAAACTATAAAAACATTGTTATTACTTCATCGTGTCTCGCAAGGTTTGGCGTTCCAAGATACACTGCCTACTGCACAGCCAAGACAGGTCTATTAGGTTTGACGCGATCACTTGCGGTAGAATTGGCAGAAGAAAAAATCCTTGTGAATGCCATTTGTCCAGGGTGGGTAGAAACTGATATGGCTATGGCTGGAATTCAACTCCTTGCGGACAAAAGTGAAAAAGCATTGGAAGAGGAAATCATTCAACAAAAATCATTCGTTCCCCTCAATAAGTTTTCTCAACCAATGGAAATCGCACAATGGGTTGAATTTTTAATGAGTGAAAAACAAACCAGTATGACTGGACAGGCAATTGATATCAACAATGGTTCATTTATGATATGAAGTATATAAAGATATTTTCCATCTCAATAATTGTATTTTACCACAACATTTGTTTAGGCCAAACAATCAAGGAGGATTCGGCTTTTATTAGTAAAATATATAACGAAATTCTGTTGAATAGTACATGCTATGAAGAGCTAAGATATTTGTGTAAAAACATTGGACATCGAGTAGCAGGTTCACCTTCAGCAGATAAAGCCATAGATTGGGGAAAAGAAAGACTTGAAAAGCTTGGAGCAGATAACGCTTATTTAATGCCCGTAGAAGTACCGCATTGGAGTAGGGGGAAAAATGAGTGGGGGAAAATCATCTCGAATGGAAAAACTGAGGATATTCCCGTTGTGGCACTGGGTGGTTCTGTTGGAGGTCATATCAAGGGAGCCATTATTGAAGTTAAGTCGATGCAAGAGCTTTCAGCATTAAATTCAGAGCAGGTGAGAGGGAAAATTGTCTTTATCAATAAACCACTCGATGCTGCATTGATCAATACAGGCGCAGCCTATGGCGGTGGCGGGGAAATCAGAAGAAGAGGCCCTGCTGAGGCAGAAAAATTAGGCGCCATTGGATGCATCATTCGTTCGTTAACACTGGCAGATGATCAATTTCCACACACCGGCGCCATGGACCCCGCAGGTATTCCCAGTGCCGCGTTGAGTAGTTTTCATTCTAAAAATCTTTCTAAGCTCTTAACACAAAACAATGATGTCCAAATCGAGATTCAATTGGATTGTGTAAACAGCGCAAGAGTAATGCAAGCCAATGTGATTGGAGAGATTAAAGGCAGGGACTTTCCCAACGAAATCATTACCATCGGCGGCCATTTGGATTCTTGGGATGTGGGAGAGGGTGCACACGATGACGGAACGGGATGTGTTCAATCGATAGAAGTGCTTCGCACCCTGGTGGCTATGGGATATAAACCGAAACGCACCATCAGAGTGGTGCTTTTCATCAATGAGGAATTTGGAAACGATGGTGGTATCATCTATGCCAAAAAAACAGTTGAAAAAGGAGAGCGACACTTGGCTGCCATTGAAAGCGACGGCGGTGGATTCACTCCACGTGGATTCAGCAGCCAATCTCCAGATAACAGATTTAATGAATTCATGACATGGACATCTCTTTTTGAACCCTATCAACTCCATTCTTTTAAGAGAGGTTGGAGCGGTGTAGATATTGCACCCCTCAAAAACGATGAAGTCGCCTTATTTGCATTAACAGTGGATAACCAAAGATATTTCGACTACCATCACACTCATAATGATGTATTTGAAAACGTCAACAAAAGAGAATTGCAACTAGGAGCCGCTGCTATGACTTCACTCGTATATCTAATTGATCAACACTACTCTCCCCTCCCATGATTACCACATTCGTGCATGCCAAGATTGACTGAAAGGCTTTTTAAACTCTCTCCTCAATTGACCCAATGTTTGCAAAGAGGTATCAAAGATTAAGGAGTCATCGGTAACTTCATGAGCTTTCCTCAAGGCCCAGAATAAATTCAGACGAGAAAACTCAATCACCCCTGGTAATTTCTCAAACATCACCCAATTGCGATCCATTAAATCCATGCCCCATTCCAAAGACAAAGATTTGATCCAAGCTACGCTCTTGTCGATACTGCAACCAGAAATACCCTCCACTCCGTTCTCCCCAACAATGATGATGAGTCTTCTTTCTAACAAAAAAACATCACCTGCATTCGGTTTTCCATGTGTATTCCAAGAGCGAAGAAATTCATTTCTTTGGAATTCAAATTGGTCAATTTGAATATTCGATAAAGTGCCAGGTGCAAAATAAAACCACACATGAGCTTTATCAGAAAACGAAGATTCAATTATAACATCATTCATTACGCTTAATTAATTGGTAACACCACAATAACACGAACAAAGAGGGACTTTGCAAAATTAGCCATATTCTTCTCGCCAGCGTCAAACATGAATGATGATCCGTGACCTTGAACAACATAAACATCATCCCTACTAGAAAAAAAACAAACGAGTAATAGTATATAATATAAACTCTTGATATCCCATTTCCCGAAAAAATCAAAGGCAGAAAAAACCACTCTAAAATGAAAAAAATAATCGTGCCTGTTATGGGAACTATCCACTTCCAATACATCCAATCTGATCTTGTCATAGAAATGAAACTTTCCTTTTCAACTAATTGAAAATAATAAGCCGTTTTCAGCTTAGCCATTTCCTCTGATACAATCAACTTCTTTTGATCCAAAGAATAATCATTCCAATGATCCTCAGCAGTGATCCTTAAATAAAAATTCACATTTAGTTTTCCCCATTCATTTAAAAATCCAAACACGATACACATCGGAATAAATAGGAATAATGACTTCATGGCTTTAGCTTCACATTCATTTTTTGAAACCACCACCACCACAACAAAATAACCACTGCATAGACTACGATTGTAAATGTATAATCATGATTAAATTTCAACCAGCCGGGATAAAAGCGATGAATGAGAGATAAGCCAACGATCCTCAATAGATTAATAGTTTCAATGACCATCGCACCAAATGGAATGAAATACAATAGCGCCTTCTTACGGCCAGAAAAGGACAAAGTAACAATGATGAAAACGGCCACCACAGAAAGAGCATCGCAATTTGGACTTACGAATACACTATACCTGCCATCCATGACGATAGTATGTGAAAAACTCCCTTCATTGAGTGTAATAACATTACCGAAGAAACAGAGGATTTTCGCACTCAGCTGCACCAAAAAATGAATCAGATACTCGTCAATTTTGGTGAAGGGTAAAATGACTAATTCATACAGTAACAGCCAAATAAAATAACCTCCCACAACAAAAAAAAGAAATCTAGAAAGCTCCGATTTTCTGAATAATGTGTTAAGCACGTTGCTGGTGCCTCATCCACCGGAAACCTCCAATTGCAAGTCCTGAAAAAATAAGAATGTAAATATCACCATCAATTGGAATATTACAATTGTTACAAATACACTGACCATCAACACACTCATAGTTGACCGGACAAGGTGGGTCACAAGCAAAACCAGTTGGACTCTCTCCTCCACCAGGATCGGGATTGGTCCCATCTTGAGCAGAAACGAACCGAAAAAAGGAGAATGTAACTAAAAGTACAAGGGCAATTCTCTTACTCATCATCAGTGCTAATTAATGACAAATATAAACAAATTTTTGTTGGTTATTGAACCCATGTCGAGATGATCTGTTATTTTTTTTAATCGTTCTTTGTTCTAAGAAAAGTCAATGTGGATAAAAGTATAAAGCCAAAAAAGACAGGCCTATTTGATATTACCGATTTCCTACCGGTCATCAAATTTCTTAGTAAAAACTGGATATTTTTACCCATTTTTTGCAGCATCTCCTTTGTTTTTGCTTATTTCTATAGCCATAGATTAGCAGATATTTATGGAGCACAAGCCGAGATACTTTTAAAAACCAATCAAACCCATGACTATCAGAGTAAAATTCTCAATAGTGTCGGATATTATGACGTCGTTCAGGATTTAACTAACCAAAAAAGAGTAATTACGTCAAAAGATCTAGTTGGAAGAGTAATTGATAAATTAAAATTCAATATTAGTTATTTCATCGTAGGTAGAATTAAAACCGCGCAAGTAGAGAATTTTGGGGCACTTGACTTGCAGCTCGATTGGAAGCAAATTATGCCTCGTTTATACAATGTTCCATTTTTTGTAAAACTTATTGATGAGACAAAGTATCAACTCTCATTTGAATTAGGCGGCGTTAAATACTTCAAGGAGTATGAATTCAACAAAGAGTATGAAGAAAACTGGTATACACTAAAAATAAATCTTGCTTCTGGAATTTCCGCTGAGGAAATGGAAACCATCAAGGAGCAAACATTTAAATTCATTGTTCATAAACGAGACTATCTCATCAACAAATATGCCTCCGCCATTAAAATTGGCAACAGCAATAACTCAAGTATTCTTACCTTATCAATCAACGATGGACTTGCTCAAAATGCCCAGCAGTTCCTTGACACCCTGACTAAAGAATACATCGAACAAACCATTTACAATCAAGTTGAAGTAAATGAAAAGACTTTAAAATACATTGACAAACAAATTTCTGAAATCACCACAATAATTGATTCCTTGGGAAATAAATACGATCAATACAGTCAAGAAAATGGATACATCGATTTGACCGCGGAACAAAAAAGTGCTTTCAGTCAATTGAATGAGAACATACAAGAAATTGAAAAAATCAAACAAAAAATCATTGCCTATAAAGATCTCAAAAACTTCTTCAAGGAGATTTCAATTGATGAAGATATACCACAAACAACAAATACTGATGACCCTCAAATCAATAGTTATATCAATAAATTGTTTGAATTAAAACAAAGAAGAACCAATCTTTTGATTGACATAAAGCCAGCAGACTCGAGGATTGTTCGAATTGACAAAGAGATTACAACCATTTTAAAGACGATCACCGCATATCTTGAAAACAGTGCCAACAACTTTCAAAAGAGGATAGACCAACTTGAGGAAAGTCAAAAATTCATAGAACTGAAACTAAAGGATATTCCGGAAGATAAAAGAGAATTGTTCGGAATTGAAAGAAAATTAACTATCAACGAAGGTCTATACAATTACCTCCTCGAGAAAAGAGCTAACACCATCATCGCAAGGGCGGGGATTATCCCAGAAACTTCAATTGTAGAAAAAGCAAGATCTCTCGGGGTAGTGGGCCCGGACAGGAATCAATATACTTTTCTCTCCATTGGAATTGGATTTGTTTTGGCTCTTTTGGTCGGATTTGTGAGAAGCGTTTTGTTTGAGCGAATAGAAACCCTAAGAGAATTAAAATCCATCTCCACCATCCCTACAATTGGAGGTATTCCTCACTATGAGGAGGCCGAAAGCTTTCCTATTGCTATCGATCATGCTCCGAGAAGTAACATCAGCGAATCATTTAGATCTATCAGAACCAACCTGCAATATTTACTCCCCGAGGAAGGGAAGAAAAGAATGTTGGTTTCATCACTGCATCCGGGTGAAGGAAAAACATTTACAGCTGTAAATTTAGGAGCTACGCTCGCAAAAGCAGGCAAAAAGGTAATCGTGCTCGACTTTGATATGCATAAACCGAAAATTCATAAAGTTTTCAAATTGCAAAATACCAAAGGTGTTTCGAGCATCATTGTTGGTCAAATAGCGGCAAAAGATGCGATTACGAATACCCAAATTTCCGGACTCGATTTGATTCTTGCTGGCCCTGTTCCCCCCAATGCCTCGGAATTAGTGCTGTCCAAAAAAGTGGATGAGTTGATCAATGAGATGGAAGAAATTTATGATGTCATCATTATCGATACCCCTCCACTTGCATTGATCAGTGACGCATTGGTGCTTTTAAACAAAGTTCAACTTAGTGTTTTCGTATTGAATACTTTAAAAGCCACCAAGCAAGGGGTTAAATTTTTAGAAGAAGTAATGATTCAAAATGAAATAAATCACGTTACTTTGTTGCTCAATAATATTAAACAAAATAGATGGAGATACTATTATTCCAAATACGCCTATAAATACGGATACGGATATGTGTATGGATATGGATATGGATATGGAGAGGGATATCGTTACGGATATAGCGAGTACACTGAAAAAAATAAAGATTAATTTGAATACGAATGAATAGAAAAGAATTTAGGCATTATGCCATCCACAACAGAGGAATTAGCGGAACTACAGTTGACGATGTAGTCTCTCACATGTATGGTCCCGAAATGATGACCAGAACCGTCATTGAAGAAAGAAATATGCCTTTTAGAGAGGTGGATGTCTTTTCCAGGTTGATGGCAGACAGGATTATTTTCCTGGGAACAGAAATTGACGATTATATAGCCAACATCATTCAGGCCCAACTATTGTTTTTGGAAAACACGGACTCCAGCAAAGACATCCAAATTTATATCAACTCACCTGGAGGTAGTGTTTACGCAGGTTTGGGAATTTATGACACTATGCAATACATCAATCCAGATGTTGCCACCATTTGTACAGGAATGGCTGCCTCAATGGGAGCTGTCTTATTGTGCGCAGGGCATGCGGGAAAAAGAACCGGTTTAAAGCATAGCCGTGTGATGATCCATCAGCCTTTAGGAGGTGCGAGAGGTCAAGCATCAGATATCGAAATCACCGCTCGTGAGATTCAAAAATTGAAAAAAGAATTATACGAAATCATTTCCTCTCATTCGGGAAAACCCTACGAACAAGTATGGGAAGACAGTGATCGTGATTATTGGATGATTGCCTCAGAAGCCAAAGAGTACGGCATGATCGATGAAGTCCTAGAAAGAAAAAGATAAAAAATAAGCAAGAGATCAAAGGCCGCCATGGGCGGCCTTTTTTAGTAATGGAAAAACAGATATTTGTTGACGTGATTCTGCCTTTGGCGCTGCCAAGGCCTCTCACGTATTGCGTCCCAGAACATTTCCAATCTCTTATTCAAAGTGGTATTCGAGTGGTGGTTCCCTTGGGAGCCAAGAAAAAATATGCCGCCATCATTATTGGTATCCATGATCATATTCCAGAGGAGTATGAAGCTAAAGAAATCGAATCTGTAATTGACGAAATACCCATCGTTACCGAGAAACAAATTCAATTTTGGAGTTGGATTGCTGATTACTACTTATGCTCGATAGGGGAGGTAATGCTCTCGGCCCTGCCACCCGGATTAAAATTTGACAGTGAGATACAGTATGCGCTATATGATCACATCCAACCGGATAACCCCCAATATTCAACAGAGGAAAAGGCCATCTTGTATGAAATCGCGATGAATGGGCAAATGACATTGGAAGAAATTCAAAAGAAAATAAAATCCAAAGTCATTTTTAACCTAGTGAAACAATTGATGGATAAAGAGGCCATTTTCCCGATGGATGCCATTAAACAACGCTTCAAACCCAAAACGCAATTTTTCATCCATTCTCCACTTACCATCGAAGAGTGGAAGGAACATCTGAGCAATATTGAACATAAATTTCCCAAACAATTTCAATTGGCTCAAAGCTTTCTTGATCTCTCTCAAAACGGCAAAGAAAGCATTCCTAAAAATAAATTGCTCGAAAGCGCCTCTCAGAGCTCCTCAGTTCTCAACACCTTACTCAAGAAAAACTGGCTCCAGGAAGAAAAAAGAACAGTGGACAGATTGATTGAACCTTTATTACCTGAAATCAAAATTCCTGACCTAAGCGATGCTCAAAATGAGGCATTAAAGTCTATTCAAAACGCTTGGAAAGAGATGTCCACAGTATTGTTGCACGGATCCACCGGTAGCGGAAAAACCGCCATCTATGCACATTTGATTGAGGAGCAAATCCTTCAAGGAAAACAAGTGTTGTTTCTTGTGCCAGAAATTGCCCTTACTACCCAAATAGTGCAAAGATTAAAACAGTACTTCGGAGCGCGTGCAGGGGTTTATCATAGCGGATACAATGGAAATGAAAGAACTGAAACTTGGAGCAAAGTTATCTCTCATGAGCCAGGAGAGTACGATATCATCATTGGAGCCAGGAGCTCGCTTCTTCTTCCATTTGAAAGAGTAGGCCTCATCATCGTAGATGAAGAACATGACAGTAGCTACAAGCAACAAGATCCAGCCCCTCGATACCATGGCCGAGATGCCGCTATTGTACTCGCTCATTTACACGAGGCGAAAGTCTTATTGGGAAGCGCTACTCCCTCCATTGAATCCTACAGAAATGCCAAAACCAATCGATATGGATTGGTAGAAATTCTAGAGCGCTTTGGCAATAAACCCATGCCCATCATTGAGCTGGTGGATTTGATCAAAGAACGAAAAGAGAAAAAAAACAATCACACTTTTTCTGAAAGACTGGCCTCTCAGATTGATGTGGCCACGCAATTACATCAGCAAATCATTCTTTTTCAAAATAGACGAGGATATACGCCGCAATGGCAATGTCAAACTTGTGGTTGGATTCCAAAATGCACTCGATGTGATGTAAGCTTAACTTATCATAAATACAACCACCAACTGAACTGTCATTACTGTGGTTATAAAATACAACCCCCAAAACAATGCGATGTATGTAAATCTTCGGATCTCAAAATGCTTGGCGCTGGAACAGAGAAGATTGAAGAAGAAATCCAAGGGTTATTTCCAAATCTCAGTATACAACGTATGGATGGAGATACCACTAAAAATAAAAATAGTCATAGCGAAATTTTAGAACGTTTTCAATCGGGAGAAATTCAAGTATTGGTTGGTACACAGATGGTGACAAAAGGATTGGATTTTGGCAATGTCACGCTAGTAGGAATCATGCACGCTGATCGACTTTTGGCTTTTCCTGATTTCAGGGCTATAGAAAGAAGTTTTCAAATCATGGTACAAGTGGCCGGAAGAGCCGGAAGGGGTGAGCACAAAGGATTGGTTATTATCCAAACCACTCAACCAGAACACTGGATCTATCCTCTGGTTCAAAAACATGATTACGCCACCTTTTATGAGAAAGAAATTCAAGAACGTTACCAATATGCCTATCCCCCCTTCATTCGAATGGTGCAACTGACATTGAAAAATAAAAATGAATTCGAACTAGAAGAAACTGCAAAATTTACTACTCAGTTACTGAGACAATCTTTTGCAGAAGGGATATTGGGCCCTGAAAAACCTTTCGTTTCTAAAATCAACCTATATCACATACGGATCATTACCATTAAAATCGCCAACGGTAAAAATCTAGCAGCAGATAAAACAAAAATTAAAAAAATCATCGATGGTTTAAAACTACATCCCCCTCATCACAAAACACGCATCAATATTGATGTGGACCCTCAATAAATCCTATCTTTGCCAAAATTTTTTAAAGTGACTCATGAAAGATATACAATGTTCCTTTTGCGGTAGAAAAAAAGACGAAGTGAAGATGCTCATTGCGGGTATTCACGGACACATTTGCAATGATTGCTCTACACAAGCCTATAGGATTCTCAATGAAGAAAGTCCAAAGGAGGAAAAGGTAGAGAAGCACCAAAACTTTAAAAATTTCAAACCTCTTGAAATAAAAAAACAGTTAGATGATTTCATCATTGGTCAAGAAGATGCTAAAAAAGTATTGAGCGTTGCTGTTTATAATCATTACAAAAGGTTGTCTCAAAAAACAACAAAATCTAAACAAGATGACATCGAAATTGAAAAATCAAATGTCATTTTAGTGGGAGAAACAGGTACAGGAAAAACCTTATTGGCTAAAACCATTGCTAAAATTATCAATGTTCCTTTTGCCATCGCAGATGCCACCGTATTGACAGAAGCGGGTTATGTAGGAGAAGATGTAGAGAGCATTTTATCCAAGCTTTTGCAAAACGCCGATTTTGATGCTGCACGTGCAGAAAAGGGAATTGTTTTTATTGATGAAATTGATAAAATTGCCAGAAAAAGTGATAATCCGAGTATCACTCGCGATGTGAGCGGAGAAGGCGTCCAGCAAGGTTTATTGAAATTGCTTGAAGGGTCCGTTGTGGGAGTACCCCCTCAAGGAGGAAGGAAGCATCCTGAGCAAAAATTGATACAGATTGACACAAAAAATATCCTCTTCATTTGCGGAGGCGCTTTTGATGGAATGGATAAAATCATAGCCCGAAGAATCAATACCACGGCTATTGGTTTCTCCACCAAAAATCAAGACGATCTCGGAGCACAATCTATCCTCCAATTCATTTCTCCTTTAGACCTTAAGCGTTTTGGTTTGATTCCGGAATTAATTGGACGCTTTCCAGTACTCAGTTATTTAAACCCTTTGGATGAAAGTGCCCTGAGAAGAATTCTTACCGAACCTAAAAACGCACTCATCAAACAATATGTAAAGTTGTTTGAGTTGGATGGCATCAAGCTCAGTTTTGATAAAAAGGTATTGGATTTCATCGTCTCCAAAGCCATGGAGTACAAACTAGGGGCCAGAGGACTTCGTTCTATTTGTGAGGCCATCATGACCGATATTATGTTCACCACCCCATCTCATGTTCCAGAAGACAAAGAGTTGAAAATCACATTGGAGATGGCGAAGAAGCAGTTTGACAAATCGTCTATAAACACGCTTCACGCGGCGTGATCAAAGATATTTCTTGACGTCCTCAACACTGATGGTCTCCCCACCGAGAATCACTAGGCGTTCTATTACATTTCTGAACTCACGGATATTTCCCGTCCAAGAGTGTTTTTGCAATTGCTTGATGGCCTCTGAAGCCAACTTCTTTTTGACTCTGCCGTAATCTTCACAAATTCTTCCTAAAAAATAATCTGCCAGCAATGGGATATCCTCTAATCGTTCAGACAAGGAAGGAACCTTGAGCACAAT
>CANHWU010000008.1 GCA_947464415.1 Flavobacteriales bacterium | reverse complement strand
GCTCATTTGCGGCTGAATTTATTTGCCGTGCTGGCGTGGGAAAAATGACCATCATTGATGGGGATGTAGTAGATCCTTCTAATCGCAATCGACAATTGCCTGCCTTATCCTCCAATCATGGTGTGGCTAAGGTGGAGATCATGGCAGCTAGACTCAAGGACATCAATCCTGAAATTGAGCTCAACGTGGTGAAGGAATTCATCAATCCTGAGATGGTGGAGGCCCTTATTGCCTTGCATCCTGATTATATCATTGATGCCATTGATAGCATTACTCCTAAAATTACATTTATCCGTGGGGCCTACGGCAGTCAAATCCCTTTGGTGAGCAGCATGGGCGCAGGTGCTAAGTTGGACCCTACTCGATTAAAAGTGGTGGATATATCCAAAACCCATACTTGTCCTTTTGCACAACAAATTAGAAAGAACTTAAAACGCCATGGAATCAAGAAAGGTGTGAAGGTAGTGTTCAGTGATGAGCCTCCCATCAAAGAGAGTCTGATGTTGACCGATGGGAAAAATTATAAGAAATCGGCCTATGGCACCATCTCTTATCTTCCCGCCACTTTTGGTGCGGCTGTCGCATCGGTAGTCATACGAGATTTGATTCAAAATTGAGCTTTAAAGCTTTTTAAGATCAAAAAAAATCTTTTTTTGGTGATTTGTCTAATGGAAAGTTGTAATTTTGAGCTTTAATTAATTTTGAGCTCATGAAAAAGCAGCTAAAGTATCAGGTGGTGCATTACCTTAAAGGACATGGTTTATCCAGTTCAAAAGAGGTTTTTGAGGGAATGGATGGCTTGGTGGGTTATGCCACTGTCAAGCGAGCGCTGGGAAGTATGGTAGCGGAAGGATGGGTAGACACCTATGGCAATGGGAAGTCCACACGTTATCAATTGAAGCCGGGATTTGATATTTGGGTAGAGGTGGATTTAGAGCAATATTTTGAGACAGATGCCCTGGAACGGGATATCATAGCGCATTATAATTTTGATTTATTGGAACATCTCCGAGACAATCAGAATTTATTTACCACCTCGGAATTGCGGGCCATGCAGAATGAGCAATCTAAATTTACCCGACAAATCCAGCAATTGAGCAGGGGACAGTTTCAAACGGAGTTTGAGCGTTTGGCCATTGACTTGAGTTGGAAGTCTTCCCAGATAGAAGGCAATACCTATTCATTATTGGAGACGGAGCGATTATTGGTAATGCAACAGACGGCATCGGGTAAAACCAAAGATGAGGCTGTGATGTTGCTCAATCATAAAGCAGCTTTGGATTTTATTTTTGAGCACATTCATTATGTCCAACCTTTGACAGTATCGGCCATTGAAGATATTCACAAGTTGCTTACTGCGGAGCTCAAGGTGAGGCCCAATATCCGCAACAGGCGGGTGGGCATTACAGGTACAAAGTATGTCCCTTTGGATAATGAGTTTCAAATCCGTGAGGCTTTGCAGGGGATGTGTGATTTGGTGAATGGCAAGAGCAATGTATTTGAAAAGGCTTTACTGGTATTGTTGTTGATTTCTTACATTCAACCATTTGATGATGGGAACAAGCGCACGGCGCGTATCATCAGCAATGCCATTTTGATGAATCATCATCATTGTCCCTTGTCCTTTCGCACCGTAGATCCTTTGCATTACAAAAAGGCGATGTTACTTTTTTATGAGAAGAATAATGTGAGTGCGTTCAAGAAAATTTTCATGGAGCAATATGCGTTTGCCGTGAAGCATTATTTTTAAGCGATGAAAAAGATTTTATGTATTTGTTTGGGTAATATCTGTCGTTCTCCCATGGCCGCAGGGATTCTGAAAAAGGTGAGTGAGGATTTCGGAATACCAATGCAAGTGGACAGCGCAGGTACAGCTGCGTACCATAACGGAGAGCCCGCGCATCGACTGTCTATCAAAGTAGCCCTAGAATTTGGGGTGGACATTTCCGCGCACAGAGCGCAGCCATTTAAGTTGGAATTTTTTGATCAGTATGATCTTCTGTTGTGCATGGATTTTGATCATGTGCAAAGTTTGCGAGAGAAGGCCCGTATTGAGGAGGATTTGAAAAAAATACATTTGTATCGTATTGATCAAACCATCATTGATGATCCTTATTACAAAGGCGAATCCGATTATATAGTCATGTACCATCGCTTGATGGAAGATGCCTTGTATTGGGTAAAATTCTCGTGAATCGAATTTGGAAATTGATTTTTTGTGTTTACTTTCGAACAAACTTTGAAATCATGGGAAAAGGAAAAGAACCAAAAAAAGAGGCCAAGAAGGAGGCCACTAAAACGGCTAAGGAAAAGAGAGCTGAGAAGAGAGATAAGAAGCCGAAGTACGATTAAGTATTAAGATAAAAAGGGAGCGCATCGCGCTCCCTTTTTCATGGTATAGATTCAAGGGAACAATAATTAAAATAAAGTCACTCTTTTTGCGTTCAAATGTGGTAGTTGTTTTTTAGTACAAAATAATGTTCTTAAAATCCTGTCCATTATGAAAAGTCATTTTTTTTGGGTGATCCTCACCCTATACGGGGCTCTACCCCATTTGGCATCAGCGCACTCCACGCAAGAAGTAAAAATATCGAAATGGCTAAAACCTATCGGTTTGAGTCAATGGCAGCGATATGAATTTGGTGCCGTTGAAACCTATCGAGAATACCTTTTGGGTATTGATGATGGTTATGTTAAATATGAATTACCCTCTTTGGATTTGACGGTGCCAAAAAATTTCCCTAAGAGAAAGGAGATCCCTTATGTTCAGTTGGTAGAATCGGGTGTTCAAAGCTTATTGTTTGAATATAAAAATTATGAAGGTCAAGTAACCAGTGCTTGGTATTTGCTATTGGCAATGGGGAATTATTCAAAAATTACTCCTCAATTATTGGAATGGGTCAATGCCAAGGTATTTCCAGACCAAGATTTATTGAAGTCCATTTATCAATGGTTGTTACCTACTTACCGAAGTGTTTTTGAAGATTTAACTTACGAAGAACAATTGCTCATAACCGCCAAATTAGAGTCGGCTCGTCAATTTGTACTCTTGGCTTGCCAGCAGAAAAGTTTGAAGCAATACAAGCTTTGGTTAAAAGAACATCAAATGTCATACGACGAAAAGTGGTGTGGTTTTTTTAGTAGGCGGTTGCAAAAAAAACAATGGACCATAAAAGACTGTTTGTTTTGGATAGACCAAATTGAGAGTGATCTACCTGCTATTAAGCCCAAAAATCAAGCATCCTCTCACTATCAAATCATTCAAAAGATCAATGAAAATTACATGATTGGATGTGATGCCAAGGGAAATTACTATCTTTTGGACGGCAGTTGTAAGGAACTTTCTGAAGCATATGATTTCATAAAAGTGATAAATAATGACGATATAGCAATGTATGTGTCCATAGATGATTTGGAACCCTACCATTTATATATCGATCAATCTGATGGTACTTTGATTAAACCTTATTTGTCCTCATGGAAAAGCTGGCGTTGGGTCAATGATTCCTGTGTGACTTATCGGGATAAGCAGGGTATGGGAGTGTATTACATTCATTCGGGTAGAAAAATTTGCAGCGGATCTGAACTTATCATTCCTTATGATCATTATGGAATATTTGGAGTATTCACTGAGCAAGATGGCCAACGAAGCGTAAAATTTTATGATGCTAATGGGGTTGAACGATTCAGTGATCAAGAATTTGGTTGGTACGATCTTCGGTGTCTCTTTGGTGGAGAAAGCAGCGAACTGGCGGAATTAGATAACTTGTCTCCTCCTGCTTCTTTTATCCCTGTAAATGATCATCGTTATTTGGCCATAACCAATAAAGAAGGTCGTAAGGGGTTGTTGGGTTATGGGGGAAAGGTGTTGTTGCCCTTCGAATATGATTCGCTATCGGTTACGGATGATCCTAGTATATTTTATGCTTATCATTTTAGAAAAGGTCGTGAAGTGTATTATATCGCGAGCGATGCGGAAATTTGCTCAGTGATAGATTTGTCTTTGGACAAAGGGGAATGTTCTTTTTTGAAGTATCCTATGAATGTGATAAAGTTTCCTAATGGAGATACTTTGTTTTTTGCGGACACTGAAGAAAAATGGCGACTTGCTGCGGCTCAGCAAATGCCCGCATGGTGTTATGCTCATGTTTCCAATGGAGAGCGATGCTCAGGTAGTTATCGCTTGTTCAATGGATATGCCATTATGGATCATCGAATGCTCGCTCCTCATGGATGGCGATTGGCTGGTACAGATGATTTCGATTGTTTACTCAATGGGGGTGGGCACGATCAAAAGGTGAATCGTATTCTTTTTCAGGAATCCAATAAGGGAGCATCATATAGGCAAGCAAATGGTAAGTATATTGAAGATAAAGCGGCTACGCATTACTGGTTGAAAGATGGGACGGTAAAGTCTATTTCTGTTTCCAATGATCGAGAAGGGCTGTATTTGAAGGCATGCCCAAATAAAAATACGAAGTCTGATTGGGGAGATGGGTATTATGTGCGATGCGTAAAGGATTGATCGGAAGTCACTAGGTTGAGAGGGAAAGAAAAATGGGGAGCTTTCTCCCCATTTTGGTGATCCCGTCGCGAATCGAACGCAAATCCTGGGTTCCGGAGACCCATGTAATATCCATTATACTACGGGACCAGTGGTGCAAAGATAAATGGATTGGTCTTTTTAAAACGAAATTTATCTTGCGATGGGTGCAACTATCAGGGTGATGGCCAGACTCCCTCCCATTGCAATTCCGCAGAAGTATCAAGGCTTCCCATTTTTCTATTTCCATATATTTGAGAAAATCCCTGAAATGAATAATGTCTATCTGACCGAAGCGATGAGCAAATAGCACCAACGATTTTATCGCTCTCCTTGTGTTGTATGGTGATGGTTTTGGCTCATACGTTGACATTGGTTATGCAGGAGGGGACTAATCTCCCCTCCTCACACGAAGTGGTCGCGATCTTTCGCGAGAAAGGGGGTGCGAATAGGGGTGCCTATGCCTCAGCCGATATAGTGGCTTTTCAGCACAGAAAGATCAGTAGTGAAAATTGAAAGCAATATTCAAGTTGCGCCCTGCACCATGGATGCCGCTGGCAAAGGTGCGGTATTGGGTGTCAAGGATATTTTCAATTCCCAATTGGATTGTGGCCAAAGGTGAAAACGCATATTGTACCCTCGCATTCAGGGTGCACCATGCGGGCATGCCCACCGTGAGCTCTCCTTGTGCATTGGGCGCCGAGTAGTCTTCATTGTCCTCAGCATTCAAACGGTAGTCTTCATATCGCTTCCAGCCCTGATAATGCACATAAAAATCGGCTTTCACTTTGTCATGCTGATAGGTGAGCATCCAGCGAGCAAACAGCGGCGGAATGTGATCCAACGGGGCAATGGAATCCGCACCATTGGCATCTTTCTCAAAGATGCGACCATAGGTGTAATGGGCCGTGGCGCTGGTGGTCCAATCCTTGAAGAAATGAGCGCGTACCTGTAAGGCATTGCCGTAGATAAATCCTTTGCCTTTGTTTTGATTGGCCACCACTTCACTCATTACGCCATCATACAAAATAGAATCTTGTCCGTTGTAAGTGAAGGCATCGGTCACGATCGTTTGCTTGAGTTGGGTATAGTAAGCGTTGTTTTCTATAGCAACGACATTTCCGAAAACTTTTCTGAGATTCCATTCGTATGTCAGACTTCTCTCAGGTTGCAAATTCGCATTGGGTACGATGATGGTGCCCGCCGCTGTCTCGAAAATTTTCGATAAGTCATCGACATTAGGAACCCGATAGGCGCTCGATACCAAGAAGGAAGTATTCAGCATATTGCGCAGTTGTGCGGTGATTCCTATGGAGCCAGAATAGGTGGGATTGTTCTGCTCCACCGCATTGGCCAAGGAGTAAAAATCAGTGATGGTGGACTGCAATCGGGTATATCCCGCACGAAGTCCGTCTGTAAAAATGAGCCAATCCTTGATGTTGTATTGATGGCTGGAGTAAAGGGCCATTGATCTCATAATATTCCCGCCGTTGGGGTAGCGTGTATCTAGTTTATCAGTAGCAGAAGTAACAATATCGGTGGCGATGGCGGTAGATTGAAGTTGGTTATTTTGCAGGTCTAATCCCCATCGCCATTGATGCCGGTTGGATAGATGCAACAAGGATGCATTCAATCCTTGGACTGACACATCTTCCGTTCTGCTTTGTAGGATATCATTGCCGAATTTTCGAGTATGGCGACTTTCCTCCAATTGTTGGTGGTTGATATTGCAATCCAATTGATTGAATAATCCTTTTGAAAAAGTATGTTGATATTGATAGGCTATCATGTTTCTGGTTTGAGGGCCGTAATACCATTCTGCAAATTGCAGGCCGTCAATGCTTGGATTGTTGAGGCGGTCGTAGCGTGGGACATTGCCTGAATTAGAGAGTTGATAATTCAAGGTGTGAAGATTTTTCAAGTTGGGTCGATACGATAATTTTTGAATGAAATCATATTGTTCATAGGCACTTCCACGCTGTAAAGTAGGGTCATCATTGAGCAATAAACTGTCTTTTCCATCGATACGAGCTGCATAGTATTTTCGTTGTCCCCAATCTTGAGGGTAAAAAGGATTGAGATTTTTACCGCTCTTTAAATCGCCGAATTGTGAGTAGGAGAAGGAGGTCCAGCTGGCCCATTGTATTCCGCCTAGCCCTACATCAAAATGCTGCGAGAATCCTTTGTTGGCGGAGGTGTAACGCGTTTGTGTATGGACTTTGATGAACTGATTTTGATCTACTACAGCAAACTGCGGTTTGGGTGTGGTAATATACACAACCCCTCCCATCGCGTCACTTCCAAACTGACAAGAGGCAGGACCCAACATCACCTCGATGCTCTCTATCGCATTGATATCTGTGGTAATGACATTATGTAGGTGACCACCCCGGTATATCAAGTTGTTCATTCTGACGCCATCGATCACGATGACATTTCGATTGGCTTCCAATCCCCTCAAAGTGATGCTACCGCCACCTTGTTGACTTTTTTGAATGTATACCTGTCCACTTTGTTGCAGCAGATCTGCGGTATTGCTGCTTTGGGTGTTGGTGATTTCTTTCTTTCCGATTTTGAAAATTTGCTGAGGAAGTTTGCCTATGTTTTGATTGTATAAGGTGGGAGCAATCACCACTTCCTTGAGCAGTAGGTCTTGTAAGCTATCCTTTTTTTCCGTCTGAGACAAAAGTCCAGCGCAGTATGCGTAAAAAAGGGAAAACGCAATGAAGTATTTTTTCATTGATCAATTTGATTCATTTATAAAAAAGTAGGAAATGGAAATCAGTTGAACAATGGCGGTGGAGTGGACATTTTGATCCACGGAATTTCGGGCATAAGTGCGCGCAGAGAAACGAAATGAATTTGGGGACTTGTTGAACTCTCGATTCCACAAGTGATGATTACAATCTGCTCAAAACTCCAGCTTTTGGCTAATTTCGAATGGACGGGATAGTCTTTGGAATCATTTGAGTTGGATTCATCGAGGATATGAAGCCATTCCGCAAGGTAAGTATCCCAATCATCCACCTGACATATTACCAAAACAGAATCGTCTTCTTGGCTTTGGATGGATTGTATATCATACCATCTTTCTTGAAGATAAAGTTCGTGCTCTTCTTTGTGGGCCTCTTGGAAAGCTTCCTTGGATAATACCAATGTGATGGAATGCTCTTGTCTATTCTGAGAGTGATGCAGGATGTTTTGATGAATTTTTTTGTAAATGATTTGTCCGCTGGCAATCCATTTTTCAAAGTTGTTCTTTTGTACAACTACTAAAAATAGCAAGATATACAACGGCCATTTCTTCATGGAGCAATGGCAATTCCGTTGACGTAATTCTTTATAACCTCAAGGGTGATGGCCGCGGAGGATCCTTTGAATCCTACCAAATTACTATAGTTTATGTTTTGATTGTACACTTGAAGAAGCTGTTGGGAAATCGGGTAAAACGACCAATGCCAAGGTTCAGATTGATAACCGGTTCTGTTCTTATCGGCAGTGTAGGGCTGGTAGAATCCAAATCGTTCTGCGTTTAGACAAAGCCATTCATATTCTTTTTTACCTTTCCCTTTCGTAAAATATTCTGGACTGAGACTGTTCAAATCGATGTCGGTACCCCAATGATGTCGTGATGTTCCGGGCATCGAGCTGTATTGGAGGATGTCTTTCGCGATGTCCACATCGTTTTTGAATTTAGCTTTTCGCTCGTCGTATTTTGTATTCCAAATTCTTCTTTGATCACCGAAGCTTCTGACGGCGGAAATTACTTTCAATTCAATACCCTCTTTTTTGGCCTGCCCAATCATTTTGATCAAGGAGTCTAAGGCAGTATTGTACAATTTGAGATTTTCCTTGCTGGCGTATTTTTTGGGAATGGTCTTGAAACGCACATCCTTGGCGTAATCTACTTGTCCCAGCAGCCATTCATTCGTGACAATGAGATATTGACTTTGCGAGCAGTGAAAAAGGAGGGCGAAAAAGAGGAGCAGAGGGTATTTCATTAATTTTCTGATATGCTAAATTCTAATTGACCAAGAGACTTTAAAAAATCTATCGTTTCATCGGAGATGAGGATTTGATTTTTATTGCCTGACAGGGTATTGATGGTACTTTCTCCATCTTTCACCCGAATTCTCAATTGCGCACCTCCTTTGGCATTCATCAAGTTGTCGTCTAGCTTTTGAAGGAGTTCAATGTTGAATAAATGTTTATCGATGGTGATATTCAAGTACCGTCCCCATTTGGTTCGCGCTTCACTTAAAAGCTCAATTTTACTGATTTTGAATTCCAAATCTTCCGGACCTTTCTGATCGGCCTTTTGCCAGCGCGCTGCCGATTTTCCAACGAGTATGACAGGATATAGATCTTCCAAGAATGATTTGAATTTGATGTAATCTTCGCCGAATAAACTGAACTCCTTGCTCTCCGTAAAATCCTCCAACACAAAAGTGCCAAACGGTTTTCCGTTCTTGGAAATACGATGTTGAACGTTTTTGATAATACCCGCCAATTTGAGATCTCTTCCTCTGATGGCTTTGAGATCTTCCAATAAGGAGAGTCCTCCTTTGCTGCAGAAATTTTCAATCTCCATGCGATATTCATCGAGGGGATGACCGCTCAAGAAAATACCGGCTACCTCTTTTTCATGGGCGAGTTGTGTTAGGTTATCCCATGGTTGATGGGCGGGAACGGTGGGTTCGGGAATGCTATTTTCTTCGCTGTCACCGAACAAGGAATGCATGGCATTGCTTTGGTCTTCACGACAAGCATTGCTGTATTTGATGAGCGTTTCCAGATAGGGGGTGTTCTTGTTGTCCATCGCGAAGAATGCGGAACGCTGCATGCCAAAGGAGTCCATCGCTCCGCTCAACACCAATCCTTCGATCACTCTTTTATTGCTAGTTCTGCCATCGATGCGTTTCATGAAGTCAAATACCGAATTGAAATATCCTTTCTTCCTCTCTGCGACAATGCTCTCCACAGCGCTCTCTCCAACGCCCTTGATAGCGGCTAACCCAAATCGTATGGCGCCGTCTTTATTCACATTGAAAAAGGCATCGGATTCATTCACATCTGGACCCAATACTGGAATTTTATTTTTCTTGCAGTCTTGAATGAAAAAGGTGACTTGCTTCAAATCCGTTAGCGATCCTGTCATGGCCGCGGCCATGTATTCCGCTGGATAATTGGCTTTGAGATAGCCCGTTTGAAAAGCTATCCATGCGTAACAGGTGGAGTGAGACTTGTTGAAGGCGTAGCTCGCAAAAGCTTCCCAGTCGGTCCAGATTTTTTCTAATTTGTCCGCAGGATGGCCTTTGGCTTGTGCACCCTCCATAAAGATGCTCTTCATTTTGTCGAGCTCTTCCTTTAATTTTTTTCCCATCGCTTTTCGCAAACTATCGGCTTGACCTTTGGTAAACCCTGCGAGTTTTTGGGAAAGCAACATCACCTGCTCTTGATAGACGGTGATACCATAGGTGTCTTTCAAATACTCCTCCATTTCCGGAAGGTCATATTGAATGCGCTCGGTGCCGTGCTTGCGTCGGATAAAACTGGGGATGTATTCCATAGGGCCCGGGCGATACAAGGCATTCATCGCAATTAAGTCTTCGAAAACCGTAGGTTTCAGATCTTTCAAATGCTTTTGCATCCCGGGACTTTCGTACTGGAATATGCTCACGGTATCGCCACGTTGGAAGAGCTGAAAAGTTTTTTCATCGTCCAATGGAATGTTGTCGATGTCTATTTGAATGCCGTGACGTTGTTCTATGAGTTTGAGTGCATTCTTGATGATGGTCAAGGTTTTTAATCCTAAGAAGTCCATCTTCAAGAGGCCTGCTTTTTCCACTACGTCGTTGTCAAATTGGGTGCACCACATGTCACTGTCCTTGGCGGTAGCCACCGGCACAAATTGATCAATGGGACCCGGCGTAATGATCACCCCGCAGGCATGAATACCGGTATTGCGCACAGATCCCTCTAACATCGAGGCGAGTTTCACGACATCCCCTTCTGGAGAACTTTGTGTAGATAAATACCTGAGCCGCTGCACATTTTCCAAGAACTCCCGACCATACGCTTTCTCAGACTCTTTGTCCGTTTGCTTCATGATCTCTTTCAGCTTCGCATTATCGGGAATCAATTTTGCAATTTTATCGGTATCGCTCAGCGGCAATTCCATCACACGTCCCGAATCCTTCATCGCAGACTTAGCGGCCATGGAGCCATAGGTGATGATCTGAGCTACGGCATTTTTAGAGTATTTCTGACGAACATAATCAATCACCTTTCCTCTTCCCTCATCATCAAAGTCAATATCGATATCGGGCATGCTCACACGTTCTGGATTGAGGAAACGCTCAAAAAGCAAGTCGTACTTAATAGGATCCACATTGGTGATGCCGATGCAGTAGGCGACGGCCGACCCAGCGGCAGATCCTCTTCCGGGACCCACACTCACTCCCATCCTTCTGGCTTCGTTACAAAAATCTTGAACAATCAAAAAGTATCCTGGGTATCCTGTGTTCTCAATGGTTTTTAATTCAAAGTTCAATCGCTCTTCGATCTCTGGTGTAATAGATCCATAGCGTTTTACCGCCCCCTCAAAAGTGAGGTGGCGCAAATACGCATTTTCTCCTCTTTTTTTGCCATCGATGGCATCTTCTTCATGAATGAAATCCTCTGGGATATCAAATTTTGGTAGCAAAACATCTCTGCCCAACGAGTAGTGTTCGCAACGCTCCGCAATCTTGACGGTTTCTTCAATCGCTTCGGGTAAATCATGAAACAGCGATTGCATTTCAGCCGGCGATTTGATATAAAACTCATTGTTGGGAAATCCAAATCGAAATTCTCTTCCTCTCTTGCCGATGTATTTTTTAGGGCGAGATACGGACTCTCCGTCTTTCACACATAGCAAGGCATCCTGCGCAGCAGCCTCCGATTGTACGGTGTAATAGGTGTTATTAGATGCGAAATAGGGAACATGGTGTTTTTTGCAAAAACGCAAAAGCACTTCGTTCACTACATCTTCTTCTTCAATGCCATGGCGCATCAGCTCGGCGTAAAAGTTGCCTGGAAATTGTTCTTTATACCAACAAAATGCTTCTTCTGCTTTTTCTTCTCCTACATTGAGAATGAGGTAAGGAACTTCCCCCCAAAGTCCGCCAGTGGTAATGATGAGATGCTCTTTATATTGCAAAAGCGTTTCCTTATCGATGCGGGGGACATAATAGAATCCTTCTGTGAAGGCAATGCTGGAGAGCTTGGCAAGGTTTTGATAACCTTCCTTATTCAACGCCAGCAATACAGTGGAAAACCCATCGTCTTTGTTCTCCTTGTTGTTTTTATCCCGACAAATATTCAGCTCGCATCCGATGATGCCTTTGAGTGAGGTGCCGTTTTTCTTATTGGATTTTTCGATCTCTTGATTGAAAACAAAAGCGGACATCATATTGCCATTTTCGGTGATAGCTATGGCAGGCGACTGATGTTCATTGGCTTTTTTGATAATGGCGCTGATCTCCGAGGTACTCTGTAAAACACTGAATTGGGAGTGCACATGCAAATGCACAAAGGAGGTAACCTCCGAAGTGGCAGCGTTTTCTTGAGGCGCGGTTTCGATAGGAGAAAGATTGCCTTCTTTAGCGACTTCAAAATTGCTTTTTCCTAGTTGAGGTGCCTGGTAGTGATAGGCAATGACTTCTTGGGATTCCGGCGTGCGAATGACTTTGATCTCCAGCATTTTGAAAAAGGCCTTTGCCGTAGCTTCCACATCATAGGCCGCGTCATGTGCATCGGGAATCGGGGCTTGAAAAAGTTTTTGGTACAATTCTCCTAATGATGGCCATTTGAATTTGCCCCCTTTTCCTCCAGGAATGGCACAGAAATCGGTTCCCCATTCTTTGGTATCTAATCGGGCTCTTGAAACCAGATCAAATGCATGTTGCATTCGCAACAGTTCGCAGGCAATCACATGAATATCAAATTCGATGTTATGTCCCACGAGGTATTGTGCTTTGGCTACATCTTGAAGAAATACCTCTAGTACTTCTTTCAACGGCTCACCTAATTGTTGCGCTTTTTCTGTGGTGATACCATGTACTTTGACCGCATTGAAGGGAATACTGAATCCATCAGGTTGAATGATTTTATTGTTCGCCGCAATCAATTGGCCGTCTGCTTCGTGCAGTTGCCAGGCCAATTGAACCACTCTTGGCCAATTGTCGAGTCGGTGAATAGGAGCATTATAGTCAAGAGGTAAACCTGTGGTTTCGGTGTCAAAAATAATATACATGTTGTAGGCGCTGTTGTGACGAACAAAAATAGGGATTCGCCTTAGCGAAAGCTAATATTGTTAATCTTTAGTGGGAATTGTTCAAATGGTTTTTTGACGCCATGGTTGAGTGATCAAAAAATAGCTGGAGCAGATGCCCAATAGAACAAAATAAATATAATCAGCGGTCCATAATAGAGCCACATCCCACTGGGTGTAATATACTGCCCAAATGATAAAACAGAGGTAACCGATGGAAGTGATTACTTCTATCCAAAATCCCGCCATGGTAGAGCCGCTCCCTTCCACCACGGCGAGTAAAATGGAAGTTAAACAATAAATAAAAATAGCGGGTAAAATGATTTGCATACTCTGTATGGTCAACGAAGTGACAACAGGATCTTCAGTAAATTGTTGGGCAATCCATTGGGGATATAACCACAGTCCATGGCTTAAAATAAAAACACCGATAATATTGAAAAAGATCATTTTAAGGATAGTGGGGCGCAGGAGATGATACGATTTTTCGGCGAGAAGCGTGGAAATGTAGGTTCTAGTGGCAGAGGAAAATCCCATCACGCTTACCCAGCAAAGCATATACATATTGCGCACAATAAAGGCAGATTGCAGCGATTGAGCTCCCCGGTTTTCTACCAAAGTATAAAAGGCCATCCAGATGCCCAAGGCAATGAGCATTTGCATCACGATAGGCATTCCGAGTTGAAGAAGTTTCTTTTGGATATCCCATTTTGGAATGAACGGCCATTGGAAAATACTAGGTTGGTTTTTGTGGGTCACGACCATTAAGTACATGCATGCCACGACTTCAGCGATCAGTGTGGCAATGGCAGCCCCTTGTATTCCCCAGGCGGGAAATCCAAAATGGCCTTGCACCAATAAATAGTCCAAAATGATATTGGTGACAGAGGTGATGAGCATGGAAATTAAAATGGGTCGTGTTTGGGCAATGCCTGTCCAATATCCTTGTAGCATCAATAGGGGAGTATAGACCCAAAATCCCCAAGCGCGCACTTGAATGAATGATTGCATATATTGGATGGTATCTTCATCGTTGATGATAGCGGGTAAAATGCTTGGTGTAATATAGTACAACGAAATAAATTGGATAGCGGCGATCCAAATAGCCATGAAAAGTCCATTATTCACGATGGCGGGAATGATATTGCGGTTGTTTTCTCCTATGCGCCGGGCTACAGTGATTTGAACAGCACTGCTGATTCCAGTGGTGATCATGATCAATGTAACGTAAGCCAATCCAATGTAGGAAACGGCACTCATGGCTTTTCCATCTAGCTGAGCAACAAAATAGTTATCGGTAAAGACTACGATGAATTGAATAAATGCTCCCAAACTCATGGGAATCGCTACTTTCAATATAGAGCGATAATCAGTAGCAATGGGAGAATGATTCATTCGGCAAAATAACAACGATTCTGGTGGAATGGTGTGAATAAGTACAAAAGGGCGCTGAAACCCTTGATAATGGCGAGTTTCATGGGTTAAAACCTTTGGTTTATCAACAAAATTGCGCTTTTTTCAACAAAATGATATGAAATCGCTTGATATACTTGCGTTTCAGGAAATTCTGCTGTTACATTTGTCTTGTTCAACTAATTAATAACCTAAAACAAAAAAAATGAACAAAGCAGAATTGATCGACGCTATCGCAGCAAACGCGAAGTTGTCAAAAGCTGATGCTAAGAAAGCATTAGATGGTTTCATCGAAGTATCTACTAAAGCTTTGAAAAAAGGCGACCGTATCGGTTTAGTAGGTTTCGGTTCTTTCAGTGTTACTAAGCGTGCAGCTCGCATGGGACGTAACCCACAAACTGGAAAAGAAATCAAAATCAAAGCTAAGAACGTTGTAAAGTTCAAAGCTGGTTCTGAATTGGCTTCTAAAGTGTAATTCACTTTCAAGCGAAAAAGAAAGCCGCTCATCGAGCGGCTTTTTTATTTTTGTGCGATGCAGAATTTACCTCTTGAGCAAAAGAAGGCATTGTATTTTCATTTAAGCAAACATTTGTCTGCTACCAAGATTCCTCTCTTTGAACAAGTTTGGTCGCAGAGAAATAGTGCCTTGCGTTTGGTATTGGAGAATATCTACCAACCGCTGAATGCGAGTGCGATTCTGCGATCGGCGGATGCCTTAGGGATTCATTGGGTGGATGTAATCGAGAATGAGCATCCATGGACCATCAATCGGAAGATCGCAAAGGGGGCATTGGACTGGCTCAATATTCAACGCCATCAATCAGTAAGGGAAGTCTTACAGCCATTGAAACAGAAGGGTTTTCAAATTGTAGCAACTGATTTTTCTCCTACGGCGATTTCCATTCACGATTTCATTCCGACACGACCTGTAGCTTTGGTGATGGGAACGGAGCTTACCGGAATTTCTGAGGAGGTAAAAGAAATGGCGGATGTTTCACTGGTGATTCCGATGTCTGGATTTAGCAAGAGTCTTAATGTTTCTGTGGCGGCTGGAATCGCCCTTTCGCACCTTACACCACGTACCCAACAACTATGCAGTGCCTTTCCGTTTGATGAAGAGGAGAAATATGACACTTTGATTCAATGGGCTTGTCATTCCATTTATTGGAGTGATACGCTGGTGCGAGAATTCATTGAGCAACAGTCGGTCTAATCGTTCCACATCAGATCCTTGTAAAATATCTCAGAGGTTTTCCATTTTTCCCAATTCGTCGATTCATTGAAGAACTCATATTCTCCGTTGTTATAAAATACAATATAAACCGTTGGTTTGTTGTAGTTATAAATCGAAAACAAAGTGAAATTTTTGCCACAATCCCAATTGCAATAGTACCCTGGCTGTGGTCTCAAAATATTCTCTGGCTCTTCTGTACTCAATTTTTCTCCCAAGTGATGATACATTTCGGTTTCTAACTCTTGCCACTGCATGTTGATCAGATCAAAATTAGGTTCCATTTTAAAATGTATGCTGTCGATATTGGGAAATAACGATTCTATGAGCGTAGGAAAATGTTTTCTGGCTATTGATTGGTTCAATAGTAACCGAGTAGCTCCCTGCATTCCATCTGTTGGCGTGTTTCGAATGGCTTTGTGATATTGGTAATGTCGCGTAATCCCGTTTTCAGTGATGTCATAAGGTCCTTCAAGCCAACCATTCAGTTTTGAATAAGTTTTACTGACTTCATTTTCATGGGTGAAGTATTGACTGTATTCACCATTCTTGATTTCTAAAGAAATCAATTCTCCTTTTTCATTTCTTATTTCTGTCGTTCCACTCTTGTTGATTTCGTCAAATTCCCTCAATATCGTGCATGTCCCTGACTCATTGAATTCGCGCTGTGTAGAAACACCATTGGATCGAATATGCAAGCGCATTTGCACGCCATTTCCCCAAAATTCAGAAAGTGTGGTGTCTGCATGGGGATGAAAATCCTGATAGCGCTGTAGTTTTCCGCTGTGGAAATAGGTGTATTTTTTTCCAAATAAATTTTTATTCCACATGGTAATCGTACTGAATTCCATAATGGTTTGTTGGTCATTCCACACCGTTTTGGTTCCATTGCCAAGGCTATCTAAAATAATCTCTTGCGTTTTATTTCCTTTGGCATCCCATTGGACTTCATTGTGAATGTTGATGACATCGGCATGATCAGGAAAGTCTCGAATGTATTGCTTCGCACCATCATCATAAAATCCCTCCCAAATATGAATGGGGAATCCGTATTCATATTCTCCTTGCTCAGCGATCTTTCCATTGTAATGAAAGGTTTTCCAAATGCCGT
Source organism: Flavobacteriales bacterium (assembly GCA_947464415.1). GTDB lineage: Bacteria > Bacteroidota > Bacteroidia > Flavobacteriales_D > Sanyastnellaceae > CAMCTV01. Next base: position 23,023 of record CANHWU010000008.1, on the reverse strand, counting down.
GCTTTCTACCTTCGTTATATTGGCCAATTTCTTTGATTTTTCCGTTGTTGTGATAAAGTACAAATGGACCATGCAGTTCTTGAATTTTATCTAGGCTGCGATATGGCTTGAAAATGTAATGACATTTTTTCATCAATTGTCCATTGGAATCCCATTCCTCCTCACTTCCATAGGGCGCTTGGTCAAAACCATAGCCTTCTGAATCGATGATGTGGTCGGGCAACGGTGTTTGATAGGCGTATTCTAAATCGTCTTTTTTAAGTCCAGCATAGGCGTAGTGCATTCTTTTTTTTCCATTAGAATGATACAATGTGATGTCCATGATCCGACGCTTTTCTCTGTTATAATAAAAGATCCAACTTTCTGAAATGCGATCGAGTTCATCTCGGGTTTGATAGCGCGAAATAATGGTATCTCTTCCTTTGGTTACTTGATAATGGCCTAGTACAATCCGGTTTTGTCCATATCGAATTTCTTCTTGCAAAATACCGTTCTTGAAATTTCGAATCGCATTGGGCTCTGATGGATCGCCTTCGACAATTGTACCTTCCAATGGGGTAGTTCGATCGGTTTGATAATAAGTAGAGAAGAAATAAAGTCCGCCTTTTTTATTGTAATAATCAAATACGGGTTGAGCTTCCACCACGGATATGAGGAATGTAAATAACATTCCCAGAAAAAGAGTGTTGACTTTCTGCATCCGCATAAAGATATTCACAAGTGCATAACTTATGGGGTTATTGACATTTTTTATGTCGTGGTGTATTTCTACTTTTGATAAAATATTTTGTCATGAAGAGTTTTTCTTTTACCCATGAATTGGGTTGGTCCGTGAGTCGATTCGATACTTTCAGCGCTTGTAAAAGAAAGTATTACTACACTTATTACGGCAAGTTTGACAATGAGTTCAGTTTACAGCAGATCACAACACTGAAATCATTGACCAGTGTTCCATTGGAAATTGGCAATATTGCCCATGATATTATCGAGACTTTATTGAAGCGCTTGGTCAAATCGAGTGAGGTCATCGATCAATCGCGGTTAGAGGCATATGTGGAGAAGATTTGTTTGGAATACATTCAAAAGAAAACCTTCATTGAAGTGTATTACAAAGAGAAGGAAAATATTGACACTGTCGCGATCATCACTGCGGTGAAACAATGTCTTCAGAATGTGCTGCAATCAGAACGATTCGAGTGGATTCGAAATTTACCCCAGGATTCCAAGGACCGTTGGATCATTGAGCCACCTGGATTTGGTGAAACCCGAATTGAAGGGATGAAGGCCTATTGCAAGGTGGATTTTATGCTACCTGTTGATCGAACCATTTATATCTTGGATTGGAAGACTGGGAAGGAAGATTTAACAAAACATCGAAAGCAGCTCATTGGCTACTCGCTTTTTGCCAAGTATCATTTTGAGAATGATTTTGATGAAATCAAAACCATGGTATGTTATATCAAGGACGGGTATGTAGAGAGAACCCCTGACATAACCATGGAAGATGTGCATCAATTCATCGATACCGTGCAACAAGAAACCGCTGAAATGAAATCGATGAATGTAGATGTTCAGGCGAATACTCCGCGACCCAAAGAGGAATTTTCTATGACAGAAGATGCTGCTAAATGCCGCTTTTGTGAGTTTAGAGAGTTGTGTGGTAGGTAATGGTATTTAACGCTTTTGATTTCCCTTGTTGAAGTAAAGGAAAAAAGGTATCCCAAGCAGGACAATAAAAAGGCCGGGCCATGTGTAGTTGGGTTGAAAAATGAGTAGAGCGAAACAAAATGCGCTGGCCAAAGTAATGTAAATGATAGGTAAAAATGGGTATAACGGAGTCCTGTATGTCCTTGTCGCTTCTGGCCTTTGGATTCTGAGAACAATGACCCCCGCTATGGTCAACACATAAAAAATCATCACCACAAAAACCACATAGTTGAGTAAATCACCATATTTTCCACTCAAGCAAAGTACGGATGCCCAAGCGCATTGCGCCCATAATGCCCAGGCAGGAATCCCTTTGCTATTAACTTTTGCTGCTTGGGGCAGAAATAGTCGATCCTGGGCCATGGTGTGATACACTCTAGCTCCGCTCAAGATCAAACCATTGTTACATCCGAAGGTGGAAATCATGATCAGGGCAGCTATGATGCTGGTTCCTATCGGTCCGAATATCGATTGTGAAGCCGCAACACCCACTCTTTCTTCTGGAGCCAAGGCGATTTGTTCCATGCTTAGCGTACCCAAATACATGATGTTCATTCCCAAGTAAATGATGGTAACGATAATGGTACCCATGAGCAATGATCGTCCAATATTCTTTTCTGGATCTTTGATTTCACCCGCGATGAAGGTCACATTGTTCCATGCATCACTGCTAAATACGGAACCTACCAAGGCACTGGCTATTCCTCCAACTAATCCTGACAGGGCTAAGCCACTCAAAATACCTTCTTTGCTCATGCTCATATTTTGCCATCCCAAATTCCAATTGGCATTCCAAATAGAGGAATTAAAGCCTAAAATAAGCCCAAAGGCCAATAGACCGAAAAGCGCGATGAGTTTGGTGGCGGTAAAAACACCTTGAATTCTTTTTCCGTTTTCGATGCTTTTGGCATTCAAATAGGTTAAAAGTATAATGGTAAAGATGGCCAATAGTTGAGCTGGATAAATAGTGAGATGTCCAAACCCGAGTGGTAGCTGAAGAAGAGCATTTTGCTCTTTCATTTCAAAAATGGGGATAAAGTAACCGGTGAATTTGCTGAATGCCACTCCTACCGCTGCGATGGTTCCCGTTTGAATGACGGTAAAAAAACTCCAACCGTAGAGAAATCCGATGATGGGATGATAGGCTTCTTTCAAATAAACGTATTGTCCTCCAGCTTTGGGAAACATGCCGGCAAGCTCACCGTAGCTCAGGGCAGCCGCAATGGTGATAAACCCGGTCAATACCCACATGGTTAACAGCCATGCCGGACTGAAGACGGCTTGTGTCATTCCAGCGCTGACTATGAAAATACCGGATCCTATCATGGAGCCCGATACTATCATCACTCCATCCCATAAACTGAGTTTTTTGTTTGAATTCATGGGGGAAAGATATTGGGATTTTAATCGAAATTTCTCGAATGTGCATAAAGTGTGAATATCACTTTTTTTGGATTTCAGCTTTCAATCGCATCTTTGTTCCATGGCAGAGCAGTTCATCGTTTCAGCGAGGAAATATCGTCCTGATACTTGGGAAACCGTAGTGGGGCAAAAGAGTATTACTCGCACCTTGCAAAATGCCATCGCCACTGAGCAAATTGCTCAGGCCTATTTGTTCTGTGGTCCAAGAGGAGTGGGTAAAACTACCTGTGCTCGGATTTTTGCCAAGGCAGTAAATCAGAAGGATGCAGAAGAAAATTTAGATTTAAGTTTTAATGTTTTTGAACTGGATGCGGCATCGCACAATGGGGTGGAGGATATTAGAAGTATTGTGGACACGGTGCGGATTCCCCCACAAGTTGGGAAATACAAAGTGTACATTATTGACGAGGTACACATGCTGAGTACCGGAGCATTCAACGCTTTTCTGAAAACATTGGAAGAGCCGCCAGCCCACGCGATTTTTATTTTAGCGACAACAGAAAAACACAAAATCATACCGACAATACTTAGTCGCTGTCAAATTTTTGATTTCAGTCGTATCAAGGTCAATGACATGACTGAATATCTAGGAATCATCGCCCAAAAGGAACAGGTGTCTTTTGAGCCGGATGCATTGCACGTCATTGCAGAAAAGGCGGATGGAGCGATGCGCGATGCATTGTCCATCTTTGATCAATTGGTGGCCTTTTGTGGAAAGAGCTTGACCTACAACGCGGTCATTGAGAACCTCAATGTGTTAGATCACGAGTATTATTTCAAATTGACACAAATGTCGTTTGAAGAGAATATTTCAGGCTGTCTTTTACTATTGAATGACATCATGAACAAGGGTTTTGATGCCCATCATTTTGTGGTAGGGTGGGGTGCTCATTTGAGGAGATTGATGGTATGTAAGGATCCTGCCACCATAGCCCTGCTTGAGGTGTCTGAGAATGTGGCTGCAAAGTATCAGGAACAATCGGCCTTAGTAGATATTCGTTTTTTAATAGCAGCGATGGATTTGATCAATGATTGTGATATCCATTATCGAGGAAGTAAACATCAACGACTCTTGGTGGAGTTGACGATGATGAAGATTTGCAGCATTCAATCCAACCGGAGGGAAGGCGAAAAAAAAAAATAGGATCATCCCATTCAGGGGAGCAAGTGCAGGCGCCCCATTAACAGAGAAAATTACCTCACCCGCAGCTGCGAAGATGGAAGCCGCGGAGGTTGACAGTAAGAAGGTATTTGAAATTCCAAAGGCAAAGCTGGGGATGAAGGAAATCATCGCCCAATCCAAAGATGTTGTGTCCATTTTTGCCGAAATCAAGAAAGTAGAAGAAAAGAAGGAATCTATTGAAGAGGAGGAGGAACCCGCCTTGCGATTGTATTCGGAGCAAGAAGTGCAGGAGGCTTGGGCTGATTATTTGGCTAATTCCAATTTACCCCTCGGTCAATTGTATACGGCTTTGAGAACAGCGGTTTTGCAATATAAATCAGATTCATACACTGCTGTTTTTTCTTTTCCCAGTGAAACGCAAGTGATTTATTTCAATGAGGTAAGAGGAGAGGTCGCTGCTTTTTTCAGAAATAAAAATTTGCCTGGTCTGAAATTAGAAACCTATGTGCAAAAAGAGGATGAGCGGGTGATTTCGATGCTTACGGACGGTCAAAAATTTGAGGTTTGGCGCAAGGAAAACCCGGCTTTGGAAGATTTGTATCGATTGTTTCAGTTAAGGGTCGAATGAGCATGTTAAACAATGAGAATTTTACTTTGTTGTCATCTTTTACAAAGTAGTTTTGGCACATGAAGAATATTCTTTTCCCCATTTTATTTTCCATTTTCTTTTTACTGATCGATGCCTATGCCTTTAAGGGTATTAGGCAGTTGACCCACCAATGGCCTCAACAAATCAAGCGAATCATCACTTTTGTATACTGGACTCCCACTGTGATCATGGTGATTCTTTTTGTGTTGATGATCATGACTGCGCAAATGGGCAATGGAAAACCTCCGGAGTGGTTCATGAACATCATGAGTTGGATTTTCGTGTTGGGCATTACCAAGCTTACTTTCTCGGTTTTTCATTTCTCTTCCGATATTCTCAATGGATTTCGTTGGATTTGGTTCAAATGGTTTGCGCAGCGCCAGGAGGTACAAGAGGGGATGAGCCGAATCCAGTTTTTAAACCAACTCGGTTTAGGGGTATCTACTTTGATGTTTGGTTCTTTTGTCTACGGAATGCTCAAAGGGAAATACAATTTTCAGATCAGAAGAGAGTCCATTGTTTTTCCCAATCTTCCGAAGGGCTTTGATGGCATGAAGTTGGTGCAAATTTCCGATGCTCATCTCGGGACCTTTGGTCCGGGAGAAGTAGAAGATGTGCGTCCCGCTATTCAATTGATCATGCAGGAAAAGCCAGATATCATTGTTTTTACCGGTGATTTGGTGAATAATTTGGCGGAGGAAGCGGAACCGTATATTGATTTATTTGCTGAAATGACCGCACCACTTGGCAAATTTTCGATTTTTGGCAACCATGATTACGCTCGATATGTTTATCGCGATGAAAGTGAGGAGTCGATTCAACGAAGAGCCGAAAATAGAGTGCGGTTTGAAGAGATCCATCGGGAGATGGGATTTGACTTGATCAAGAATCAATCTCGGGTGCTGGAGCGAAATGGCGATCGAATGGCTTTGATCGGGATAGAAAATTGGGGCCGAAATTTTTTTCAATATGGTGATTTAGAGGCCGCCTTGTCTCAAGTAGACGAAGGGTCGTTTCAACTTCTTTTATCCCACGACCCGACCCATTTTGAAGAGCAAGTATTAGGCAAAAAGAATATTTCTTTAACGCTAAGTGGCCATACCCACGGCGCTCAGTTTGGGGTGGAGGTACCGGAATGGGGCATCAAATGGAGTCCTTCTAAATGGTTTGGATACAAACGTTGGGGAGGCTTGTATCAGGAGGGAAATCAATATTTATATGTGAACAGAGGTTTGGGTTGTCTGGGATTTCCAGGACGAGTGGGAATCCATCCCGAAATAACGGTAATCGAATTAAAATCAGGAAATGTATAAAAAGATTTTTATTGTACTGTGTGGAATACTGCTAGGTAATTTCAGCATGAGTGGACAGCGATTTCACGAATGGGAATTGAGTTTCGTTGACCGCATGAACTCCCCGAAATGGTCGCAAAACAATTGGATTCAACCTTATTCCAATAGTGTTATATACGGATCTGTTTTGTCATCTGCATGGGTTATGGCCACTCCAATTTTTGAGAATAAAGACAAGAAATGGAACAAATTGGGTTACGAGATGGGGGGCTTGGTAGCAGGTATGGCATTGAATTATGCCGTCACTTTTTCTGCCAAAAAACTGGTTCAGCGTCCACGCCCTTTTACGGATGATCCTGCGCGGATTGATCCCAGCTATAGGCCGAAAGACTTTTCTTTTCCGAGCGGACATGCCTCTTCAGCCTTCAATTGGGCCACCTCTATGGTATTGTATGCGCATTTTCATTACGGGAAATCGCCATGGTGGGTGACAGTACCTGCCTATACCTACGCAACGAGCATTGCGGTTTCAAGGTTGGTGATGGGTGTACATTATCCTTCAGATATTGTGATGGGGGCAATAGTGGGCACTGCTTCTTCTTTGATTTCCTGGAAGTTGACACAAGGATTGTATTTGCGGAAAAACGGCTGAGTTTCTTCAATATCAACATTATTATGGGCAAAGGCTAAATTTAAGGGCTTATTTCATTATCCATAAGTGTTTTTCAACAATTGGGTGATTCAAGTTAAAATTGTGTATCTTTGACGCCTGTTTAGAAATTAAAAACTGAATAAAATGGCACTAGAAATTACAGACACCAATTTTGCAGAAATTACCAGCACCGACAAACCTGTTTTGATCGATTTTTGGGCAGAATGGTGTGGTCCCTGCAGAATGGTTACTCCCATTGTTGAAGAGATTGCAAAGGAGTATGAGGGTAGAGCAATTGTAGGTAAAGTGAATGTGGATTTGAATCCGGAGGTCTCGATGAAATTTGGAATCAGGAATATACCTACCATCGTTTTTTTGAAAAATGGTGAAGTGGTTGATAAAAGTGTTGGAGCGGTTCCTAAAAATGTCTTAACCGAGAAGTTAGACCACGCATTGTAATTCATTGATTGTATGAGAAAGGCTACTTATGAAAATGAGTGGCCTTTTTTTATTTCAAGATATAATTTTTATAACCAAGTTCGATACCAAGACGATAATAAAGGAAGTTTTTTACTTTGTCTTTAATGGTGGAACGACTCATGGAAATATCCGTTTCGAATCTCCAGTTTTTTTGGGTAATTCTTCTTTGCATCACAACAGGGTGAGTATCCGTAAATAGCCTGAGTTCACTCACCTCTCGCCCATAATCAAACTCTTCCGCCGGAATGACGTGTTGTCGGACCCATTCATCATTATGCCAAAGCTTATTAAAGTCCTCTTGCTTTTTCTGCATGGCTCTCGGATCTTTCACCCATCCATAATGATGCATATAGGCATCGAGTTTTCTTACACTTAATTTTTGATTATTTTTTTTTCTGAAGCCTTGCGCATCACCAAAGGAGAAAATATCCTTCCGGTTTTTCACGATTCGGATCTCATTTTTATACCATTTTGCGCTAGTTCCAATGTAGTCGTAGGATCCATAGAAATGCCGATATTTCAAAAGTAATCCATCTATTTCTGGGTTATGCTGATAGGAAAGCATGGCCGCTTTTATTGTATCATATCCTTCTTCATGCAATACCTCATCGCCTTGAATATAAATGCACCAATCACTTTGGGGATCAACTGCCGCAAGGGCTTTGTCAGTTTCCACCGCCAGAACTCTTCCCCCCTCTCTTAAAGAATCATCCCAAAGGGTCTCTATGATTTTGATTTTGGGATCGTTTATGGCTTGAATCAACGCTAAAGTACCATCGGTGGAGTTGCCCACCGCCACAACCACTTCATCGCACAAGGGTAGAATAGAATGTATGGCCTCCACTATGGGATAATCATAATGAATAGCGTTGCGAATAAAGGTAAAGCCCGAAACCCTCATGGGCCGAAGATACAAATGGGATTATTGCAATCCTTTGATAATCTCTGATTTTTCCACTACTCCTTTTTGCGTCCAAATTTCAGATCCGCCTTTGAAAATTTTCAAAGTAGGCAGTATCTCGACATTCATGGCTTTCGCGAGTTCCTGATTTTCATCGACATTGATTCTGTGGACAATAACTTTTCCCGCATATTCTTTCTCTATTTCGTCGAGCATCGGCTTCATTTTTTTGCAGGGAGCACACCACGGAGCATAGAAATCTACTAGATGTGTTTCATTGGTCTGTATGGACTGTTGAAATGTTTTCAAATCGATGCCTGGCTGCTTTGCCTTCCCACCCTCTAAAGCCATTCCAGCCTTGCTCCATGCCAATGTGCCACCTTGCAGTTCTATCACTTCTTTAAACCCATTTTTTCTCATTTCCTTGGCCGCAGAACCACTTCGCCCTCCTGATAAACAATAGATCAACACCGTTTTTGATTTATCCAAAGAGGCTACTTGTCGGGCATAGTCATCGCCGTTGTAATCAAGATTCATGGCTCCTGCAATGTATCCACCGCTAAATTCTCCCGGTGTTCTTACATCTACTATTTGGGCATCCGATTTAGTTTTTAATAGGTCAGCAAAGGTCTTGGCATCGACGATAGTGGGACTACCGTTTTCAGTTTGACTGTTGGATGACTGACACGAGAAGAATAGCATCGTGGCTATCAATAAAGAAGAAAGATAAATTTTCATATACTTTGTTTTAGCAAAATTAAGGTTGGATGAAGCAAACCACGGTGACCAGAGTTACTCAGGGATGAGGATATTGCGCGAGCGCCTGTAACAAGTTCTCTTTAAAACGAAGTCTGATCTTTTCGGGACTGATGATTTCTAAATCCGCTCCGAAGGACATCAGTTTAGCGAAAAGTTCTGGCGAGGGATAGACGTTCAATTGAAACTCGATGAACTCGTCGTTTTCTTTGGTAACTTGTTGAGAGGAATGCAGGGGCTGCGTCTTGACCAGTCGGCCGGGGATCGTTTTAATTCTGAAAACAATTTTCTCCGGCTTGGCTTTGGCTTTGGTTTCGGTAATGCCAATGCTGTATTGAAAAAAGGCCAAGGCGTCAAAGGGTAGGGTGTTTTGATAATGGGATTCACTGAATATCGCGTCCACAATGCGCTCTAATCCAAAAGTCAAATGCGCTTTGCGATCGGGTACATAGCCGATGAGGTACCAACGATCGTCGTATTCTTTGAGTAGCTTCGGATGAACTTCGTAGTTTTTAACTTTATTCTCTCTGAAACTTTGGTAATCCAAATAAACGAGCTTCCTTTCTTTGATGGCTTTTAATAGAGGAGCCAACCGCTCAATGCCTTTGGACACCACATTTTGTTCAAACTGAATGTACTGGTTGATTTGCTCATCATCTTCCTGCGCCATGCTCAATCGGCTGACAATTTTATCGATGGCATGACCATAGGTATTGAGAATAGGCACATTTCGAAATTGATCCAAAATGGCAGCGGCAAATCTGATGGAGCTGAGCTCATCCTCTCCTAAACTCATCTCGCTGATGGTATAATTTTCATCAGCATAATAATATCCCTTTCTTGCTCGGTCATAGGCAATAGGCGCGTAATAGCCCAAATCGCCTTCGTTTTTCATAGAAGCGATATCCTTGTCAATGGTGCTGAGAGAAATGATACCAGAGCCAAGCCCATAGAGCTGTTCCTCACATGCCGCGCGCAAGTCTTCACGGGAAGGGAAGGGGCGAGCAGAATTCGTGAGGCAACGATCGATGATGCGGTAGCGCATCAAAGCGTATTTGTTAATGGGCATATTGGGCGGGAATTAGAAAGGTAAATCGTCTTTGTCCTCATCGGCAGGTCCGCTCATGCGATCGATGTCACCTGCGCTAATAGGGGGTGGTCCCGCTTGTTGATAACCACCGCCGTTGGAGCCACTGTCCACACTGCCCCCTGCACGATCTATTTTCCATGCAGTACATCCGGTGAACCACTTGCCGTTGTATTCTCTCGACTTTACATCAAAACTTACTTTCAAATTTTCGCCGATTTGAAAATTATCAATCATGGCTACTTTTTCTTTTAATAAGTCGAAGCATACGTCATAAGGATAACGATCCTCAATAGCGATCACAAAGGATCGCTTGTTGAAGCCGCTGGCAAAGGTTTCTTCTGCTAAAATCAATTTAAGTTTTCCTGAAATTTCCATTGTCTCATTCTTTTCACGAAACTACAAAGACCCAATAGGATTTATGATTTTTTTTTATCAAAACGATGCACAAAAATTCAACATTCCGCAGCCAAGGCGTCCGATAAAATATTCAAGCAGGCCGAGAGCTCTTCATCTGAGATTACTATCGGTGGGGCAATTCGAAACGACCAAGGACAGCTCAAAAACCAAAAGGTGATCAACCCTTTTTGCATGCATCTCTCCACCACTCGTTGTACCATGTTTTCATCTATCAAATCAATGGCAAAGTACAGTCCTTTAAAACGAATCTCTTGCACACAAGAATACGAGGAAAGTCGGTGGTAAATGTGTTGTCCTTTTTCTTCAATTTTGGTCCAATCTACTGAACCATACAAGTCCAACGCCGCTGCCGCTGCTGCGCAGGCAACGGGATGCCCGGCGAAAGTGCTGATGTGTCCTAAAAGAGGGGAGTGACTCAAATGACGCATGTTGGCAGTAGAGGAGACAACGGCTCCAATGGGCATCCCTCCTCCCAGCGCTTTGCCCAACACCAAAACATCGGGCACAATATCATAATGTTCAAAGGCAAATAGCTTTCCTGTTCTTCCCATCCCACATTGAATCTCATCCAGCACCAACATCGCCCCTGTGGCGGTACATCGGTCACGCAGCGCTTTCATGAAAAAAGGATTAGGAATGCGAATGCCTGCATCTCCTTGAATGGTCTCTAAGAAAACACCTGCGGTGTGATGATTGATTTTTTCTAAATCCTCCCAATGATTCAGTCGCAAAAAGGAAATACATGGTAATAGGGGTCGAAAAGCCGATTTTTTTTTCTCATTAAAACTCACCGACATAGCGCCTTGCGTATTGCCATGGTAGGCGCCTTCAAAGCTCAGTATTTGATATCGTCCGGTGGTTCTTTTTACCAATTTCATGGCCGCTTCGATGGCTTCAGCTCCGCTGTTGACGAAATAACAGCAATCCAGAGAAGAGGGGAGAAGGGCCGTTAGTTTTGCCGCGGCTTGGGTTTGTGCCGATTGCACAAACTCTCCGTACACCATGACATGTAAATGTTTGGCCACTTGTTCTTGAATGGCAGCTATGATAGTGGGTTGACCATGTCCCAAATTGCTCACGCCAATCCCTGAAATGAAATCAATGTAGCGTTCACCATTGGGGCCGTAGAGATAAATGCCTTGTGCATGGCTGATTTCCATGCCCAAAGGGAAGGGCGTGGTTTGCGCTAAATGTTTCTCGAAAAACAATTCTGATGACATTACTTTACCGTGATTTCATCCGCAAAAATCCAAACTTTGCCTCCTTTTCCCAAGTGCCAATCGGGAATCGTCTCAAAAGCTGAATGCCCAACCAATTTGATTTTCTGATAGGTGATGGCTTTGAATTGAAAAAGATCAATGCTCAATTCTTTGGTCATGTTGCCATATACTTGGATCTGATCTGTGCACTCCACTTGTCCCAATTTCACCCAATCCCCATTGGCATTTTGTCCAAAGGCTTCAACCAATTTTGGATACCAAATCCATGATTTGATATCTTGGAGCACACCAATGCTGATTTGTTGGATAACAGTAGGTTTCCCCAAATCAATGGCGACCTCCAAATTTTTTCCATAATATCCTTGCCACCCGCCAGTGCGGAAATCTTTACCGCCTTTGGCTCCATCAATCAAGGCTTCTCTTCCTCCACCCGTATATTGGTTGTCATAATCACCAATGGAAACAATGGATTTATTCGCATCTCGTTTGTTGTATATGGCAACACTGTTTTGGCTTTTTTTATCGTTGTCTCCAAAAGCAACACAAATGATTTTACACGCATTGTAAATGGTAAAGGGTTGATAATAGTTAAAGGTCTGAATGGGTTTCCCCTCTTCAATCAGCGATACTTTGATACTTTGAACAGGAGTAGCGCATTGGATAGTGATGACCGCTGAATCTACAAAGCTGATGGAAGGGCCCGTAATGATGGGAACGGGTACAATCAGCTCCTCTTCAATGATGGTGGATGTTGATAGTTGGATGGGCGTAGAATGCAGAGAACCTTTTCTCGTTACTTTATTTTTGGAAAACGATAGCCAATTTTTTTCCAAACCAGGAGCACATTTGTAAATGCCATTCACCGCACAAACCAACCACGCGGACATTTGACCGCAATCCTCATTGCCACACAAACCATCCGGTGAGTTTTGATACAACTCTTTAATGATTTTTTCAATGATTTTCTTGCCTTCTTTTTGCCCTGTTTCTCCCGCTAAGACGTGCAAGTAGGCAAAATGATGAGAGGGCTCATTGCCATGCGCGTATTGGCCAATCAAGCCTGTGATATCCGCTTGCTCTCTTCCAGTCGTTTGATTTTTAGCATTGAATAAATTATGCAGAAAATCATAAAATCCATTTTCTCCGCCATGCCACTCAACCAGTGTTTTAAAATCTTGTGGTACAAATAAAGAGTATTGATAAGCATTGGCTTCTGTATAGTTGAAATCTACTTGGTAAGGATCAAAGGGAGCGATAAATCCTCCATTCCTGCGGGCGCGCATAAAATGTGTCTCTGGATCAAAGACGTTTTTCCAATTTTGTGCACGACGAATGTACTCTTTATAAATCACAGTATTCTTACCATGCAACAAACGCTCAAACTCCGCGATACACGCATCATCATAAGCGTATTCTAAAGTTTTAGAAACCGATTCACTGAATTCATCGGCAGGAACATAGCCGCTTTGCACATATCTTTTCTTCTCTGGCTCGGGACCATTGCTGGCATCGATCATGGCCTTCAAGGCAAGCTCTGTGTCAAATTGTGTAATGCCATTGACGTAAGCTTCCAATATAACGGGTACACTGTGATAGCCGATCATGCAATAGGTCTCGTTGGCGGCCAATTCCCAAACGGGGAGTTCTTTTCTTTCTTGATAAATGGTGAGGAAGGTTTTGATGAAATCCAATGTTACTTCGGGTTCCAATTGTGTCATCAAAGGATGCAAGGCTCGGAATGTATCCCACAGAGAAAAAATGGTATAGCGTTTAAAATCTTTGGCGGTATGAATTTTTAAATCTTCCCCCATATATCTTCCATCCACATCACTCCAGATGTTGGGAGCGGTGTAGCAATGGTACAAGGCGCTGTAATAATTGGTGATGGCATTTTTGTCTTTAGGAGCGCCGTCAGGATAAGTGGCTTTCTGAAGAACGGTATTCCAGGTATCTTGAGCTTGCTGGCGATAGCGCTCAAAATTGAAATGTGGCGCTTCGGCATAAAGGTTTTTCTTGGCTCCTTCCACATCGGTGCCGCTGAGTCCTACTCGGATGGTTAGGTTTTCTACCTGTCCAAAACTCAAACGAAAAGTTTGAATCATTTCAATGATGTCTTGACGCTGACCGTTGGACTCTGTATGGCTCATTTCACTGAGTTGATCTAGCCCGACGATAGGATGACTGAAAACAGCGTAAAAGAAAATCGATTGTTTTTCTGCCCATCCCTTGGATACACGATAGCCATAGACTACGGTATCCCCAATGGTTTGTAAATCATAATAAAGTAACTCATCGCGATAGGCCATGTTGATGAAAAGCATGGCGGTATCTCCTTTGGCAAATTGGTATTGGTGGATGCCGCAATGGGGAGTGGCCGTTAATGAAACTTGGATTTGGTTGTCTGGAAGTACAACGGAATAAAATCCTGGACTTGCTTTTTCACTGGCATGGTCAAAGTTTTGAGCCGCGGCATCAAGCCAATGTTGTTGCTTCTTGGTGTGGCCATTGCTCGGAGTAAAGAGAATGTCGCCATAATCACTTACTCCTGTTCCTTGCAAATGCGTGTGAGAGAAACCGTAAAGGAGGTTATCTGAATAGTGATATCCTCCACATCCATCCCAGCCATCGATGCGGGTGTCAGGAGAAAGTTGCACCAAGCCAAAGGGAACTGTAGCCCCGGGATAGGTGTGTCCGTGTCCTCCAGTGCCGATGAAGGGATTGACCCATGAGGTGAGTTCGTTTTGAGCGAAGCCTGCACAATATGTCAGGACGATGATTAGGGTGAGGGTGGTTTTACGCATACGATACAATTGGCTCTGTCATGCTTCAATCCCATGTGCAATACGCTGGGTTTTTGGGGAGCAATGGACTGATGATAAATTTCAATTTGTGGTGCACTGAGCAGTGCGATGATTTGATCTTCTTTCTGTTGCCGCATTTCTTTTTTCTCGACTTGTAATTGAAGATCGTTTTTTTCCCATTCCAAAGGGTCTCGGTCAGAACGATTATTTTCCAGTTTCTTGTTTTCCCATTCAGCGGATTTCAATTGGAAATGAAGTAATATTTGAAGAATGGATTGATGCTGAGCTTCACTCAAAGTGAGGATACTATCACATTGTCGCAACCATTGCGCATTTTCGGGTTGTAAATTTTGTTGTCCTGAAACACAATCAACCAACAAAATCAATGAAACAAGCAGTCGAATCTTCAATGGAATCATTGACGAGAACTCTTACCAATACGGGCTCTTAAACCAATGGTGGGGACAAAAGTCATTCCTTTCAATTGAAAATTGGGGCCTATGATGTTTTGAAAACTCCCGTAATTTTGGTAGTACACCGCTAAGGATGGCAATACATAAAAGTACTTGTAGCCCAGTTTCAAATTGACAAAACCTCCGTAGGAAAAGATGTTCTGTGTATTGTTGATGGCCTTGATTTTCAGTACATCCACTTGTCCGTTTTCATCGATGTATGAACCAAAGTCTGTATTGAACGTAGAGTAGTCCAAGCGGGTATAGTTCATCACCAAACCAAAGGAAATCGATCCATATTCCTCTTCATTGCCAAAGCTTCTGCTGAATATCACCGGCACCATGACATCTCTTCTCTTAAAATCAAAGTCGATGGTGTTTTGGATGGGCGTGAGCCAGGTAGGTATAGAAACTTTTTGACCAGAATACTGCACACCCACACTGCCATACCAGCGTTCTGAAACCAAGTCATCCACATTGCCTGTAGATCCCATAAATTGATATTGCACATCAAAAGTATGCGCCTTGCCTGCATATTTATAGCCGACATCCAATCGATCGATTACCCCATATCGAATGTAATACTCCAATCCCACACCAATAGGATCTGCCGCATAGGCAATAGCCCCTTGTCCGATGTTTTCTAAATTATCATTCAACCATTGAATGGAATCTGCACTCAAAGCCACGGTATCGGTGCTCGCATTGTCCAACAGCGCGGGTAGCTTGTCGATATTGTCCTTCACCACATTTTTAACCGAATTCAAGGGAGCGGTAGATACATTGGCGGAGTACTGTATGCCCACAGCAAAATTGCCTTTGGGGGTTACTTTTCCAGAATTGATAACAGACCGAGGCGCAATGCAGCTTTGCAAAGCGATGAGCGCCAATGCCCAATAAAAAATCTTGTTTCTCATTTAAAAAGTTTGTGCCACTAATGTAAGCCGATATTTCAAATTATCGATACATTTTCTCGCGCAACTCTTTAACACCGGAATCATTGAGATACTCGTCGTAGGACATTCTTTTATCGATCACCCCGTTGGGGGTCAATTCAATGATACGATTGGCAACGGTTTCCGTAAAAGTGTGGTCATGAGAAGTGAACAATGCCACCTGTTTCCAATCTTTCATTGCGTTGTTAAA
This sequence comes from Flavobacteriales bacterium, assembly GCA_947464415.1. Taxonomy (GTDB): domain Bacteria; phylum Bacteroidota; class Bacteroidia; order Flavobacteriales_D; family Sanyastnellaceae; genus CAMCTV01. Next base: position 6,915 of record CANHWU010000008.1, on the reverse strand, counting down.
AGCGGTGATAGATTCCAAGTCCAAGTGATTCGTGGGCTCATCGAGCATCAAACAATTGGCGTTTTGCAACATCATCCTGGAAATCATACAACGCACTTTTTCTCCTCCGCTCAGTACTGTACATTTTTTCATCACCTCTTCACCGCTGAACAGCATTTTACCCAAGAAACCTCTTACATAAGTCTCATCTTTATCCTTGGAATACTGTCTCAACCAATCAATCAAATTGTCGTCACTTGTGAAATACGCTGCATTATTATTGGGTAAATAGGCCGTCGTGATGGTGCTTCCCCATTGGTATTCGCCGCTATCGGGTGTGTCATGGCCATTGATGATTTCAAAGAAAGTAGTGATGGCCAAGTGATCCTTGGATATAACGGCCACCTTGTCTTCTTTGATCAAAGTGAACTCCACATTCTTGAATAATACCGTACCATCGGCTGTACTTTTAGACAATTTCTCGATGCGAAGGATCTGATCTCCACAGTCTCGATCAGGTCGGAAGATAATGCCGGGATATTTTCGGGTGGAGGGTTGAATTTGATCGACCACCAATTTATCCAATAATTTCTTTCTACTGGTAGCTTGTCGTGATTTGGAAGCGTTAGCGGAAAAGCGTTCCACAAACTCTTGCAATTCCTTTCTCTTGTCTTCCACCTTTTTATTTTGATCTGCCCGCTGGCGCAACGCCAATTGACTGGATTCATACCAAAAAGTGTAATTCCCCGTGTACAATTGAATCTTACTAAAATCTATATCCACAATATGCGTACATACCGCATCGAGGAAGTGACGATCATGGGAGACCACAATGACGGTGTTCTGAAAGTCCGCCAAGAAGTTTTCCAACCAATCGATGGTTTCGATGTCCAAATCGTTGGTAGGCTCATCTAGCAAAAGAATGTCTGGATTTCCGAACAATGCTTGGGCCAACAAGACCCTTACTTTTTCTTTACCGCTCAGATCCTTTACCAATTGATGATGCAGTTCTTCTTTGATGCCCAAGCCACTCAACATGTTGGCGGCATCGCTCTCGGCATTCCAGCCATCCATTTCTGCAAAGGCCACTTCGAGTTCAGCGGCCTTCAATCCGTCTTCCTCGGTAAAATCGGCTTTGGCATACACAGCATCTTTTTCCTGCATCACCTTCCACAGTTTGGAATTGCCCATCAATACGGTCTGCAATACAGGGCATTCATCGAAGGCAAAGTGATTTTGCTTGAGCACGCTCATGCGCTCACCGGGAGTAATTTGAACATCCCCCGTGGTGGTATCGATTTCTCCCGCTAGAATTTTGAGGAAGGTAGATTTACCAGCACCATTGGCTCCAATAACGCCATAACAGTTGCCGGGAGTAAACTTTAAATTGACCTCATCAAATAAGGTTCTTTTGCCGTAGCGAAGAGAAAGATTGTTGACTATTAACACAACTTGAAAATTTTATGATTCTAAATACAATTCCAATAATCCGGGAGGGAGATTCAAATGAATTTCTCTTTTCTCCGCATCAATGGTTTCAATAAATTGGGGCTGCATGGGAACAAAAATGATGGTGCCATTGACATCGATTTCGAGCTGGGGATTCACCGGAGATTCTTGAATATCGGCAAGCACACCGAGTGGATGATGGTCTGGGGTGTGTACATGAAAACCAATCCAACTGCGTACATCATCGCGCATCAAATCACTTTCACTGATCTGATCTGGATGGATGTAAATCTCTGCCTTCACCCAAGGTTTTGCACTATTTTCATCGTTGAGCCCCTCCAATTTCAGCTTGAGGGTATTGTTGGTTTTTTTACCCACTTCTTCAATGACGAAAGGAGTGATGCGATCTTTTTGAAACAAGAAAAGATGTTTTAACCCCGAATAATCCAGTTGATTAGTAGTATCCAACCAAGCGGTCAATTCCCCTTTATAACCATGCAGCTTGGTGATTTTACCGAGAAAATAAAGTTCGCTTTTTTCCATATTCAATAAAAAAAGCCGTCCACGGAAGGACGGCTTTTGATTTTATGATCAATGATTATTCTCCAGCGTTTTCAGCAGGAGCCTCATCTACTGCGGGTGCTTCTTCAGCAGCAGCAGGTGCCTCTTCAGCAGCAGGAGCTTCTTCTGCTACTGCAGCGGCAGCAGCTTCTGATTGCGCTTTCATGCGCGCTTCGTTGACAGAACGTTCATGCTTCAGTTGCTCTCTTTTGGCATCTTCTGCACTCTTGGCCAATCCGTCGCGCTTGGCTTGGATTTTCCCTTCTTTTCCTGAGTTCCACTCATTCCACTTCGCATCGGCTTGCTCCTGGGTCAATGCACCTTTCAACACTCCTTTTTGTAAGTGTAGTCTGTACAATACTCCTCTGTAGCTCAAAATAGCGCGAGCGGTTTCGGTGGGTTGAGCACCATTTTGCAACCAAGTCAATGCCTTGCCATTGTCTAAATCAATGGTAGCAGGGTTGGTGTTGGGATTGTAGCTTCCGATACGCTCAATGTACTTACCATCACGTGGTGAACGAGCGTCTGCGGCTACGATGTGGAAGAAAGGCTTTCCTTTCTTACCGTGTCTTTGAAGACGAATTTTTACTGACATAGTGTTTGTATTTTGGGTACGAAACCCGGTTCACAATTATTTAACGGCGGCAAATATACACTGAATTATTGATTTCTAGCGATTTCGTTGTAGAATATTGAAATTTTAGATGGACTCGATGCAGGAGTTCACACATCCATGGGGGTTGGATGTATCTTTGCGGAAAATCTAATGGTATGGTTGGGATAATAATGGGTAGTAAAAGTGATTGGCCGATCATGATGGAAGCGGCAGAAGTGTTGAAATCATTGGCTGTTCCATACGAGGCCCAAGTAGTAAGTGCACATCGAACACCGGAACGAATGTTTGAGTATGCGCAAAAGGCTCACTCTCGCGGTATAAAGGTCATTATCGCTGGTGCTGGCGGTGCCGCTCATTTACCCGGAATGACCGCCTCCATTACTCCTCTTCCCGTCATCGGTGTTCCCATTAAGTCATCCAATTCTATTGACGGATGGGATAGCATTTTATCCATATTGCAAATGCCTTCTGGAGTGCCTGTAGCAACGGTGGCATTGAATGGAGGTAGAAACGCCGGGATTTTGGCGGCTCAGATTTTGGGTGCCCACGATGATCTTTTAGTCCAACGAATAGTAACATTCAAGGAGGAACTGAAAAGGAAAGTATTAGAATCAGCTGAAGATTTATGATGATTTCGATTGACCCTCAATCCATTCCGGTAGCCAAAATACATGGCTATTTACTCGGGGCTGTAGCTCCCCGGCCAATTGCATTGGTAAGCACATTGGATTTGGATGGAAAAGATAATTTATCACCCTTTAGTTTTTTCAATGTGTTCAGTGCTAATCCACCGATTGCCATTTTTTCACCTGCAAGAAGGGGTAGAGATAATACTACAAAACACACTTATGAGAATGTGAAAGTGCATTCGGAATGTGTCATTAACATTGTCAATTATGACATGGTGCAACAGATGTCACTTTCTAGTACTGAATATCCCAAAGGAGTCAGTGAGTTTGTAAAAAGTGGACTCACTGCTGTTTCTTCCGTTTTGGTCAAACCCAAAAGGGTGTTAGAATCACCCGTGCAGTTAGAATGCAAGGTCAAGGAGATAGTTGAATTGGGTAATCAAGGAGGAGCGGGTAATTTGGTGATCTGTGAGATTGTTCAAATACATATCGCCGAAAATGTTTTGGATGGAAATGGCAGAATTGATCCGTATTTGATTGATCAAGTGGCCCGGATGGGTGGGGATTGGTACTCCAGAGCAAGAGCCGGTATGTTTGAAGTACCTAAGCCCTTGGAACGCTGTGGCATTGGGGTTGATCAACTGCCATCGGACATTCGATTTTCTAAAGTTTTGACAGGTAATCATCTTGGAATGTTGGGGAATACGGAAATTGTCCCGAATGAGACTGATGTCAATGAATATAAACTTACGGAGTTAGCTGATCTATTTCTGGAATTGGAGAGTGATGCAAGTGCTCTCGAGAAGGCCTTGCATCAGCGTGCAGCATTGCTACTAGATGAAAATAAATTGAATGAGGCATGGATGACACTTTTGGCCTTTAATGGGTGATGATAGGGGAGTAGAGAGCACAAATGTCATTAAGCAATGAGAATTGGGCAATTTTGCTCTAACTATTCAGTAGTGAAATTCCTAAAGTCAATTCTTGCGTCATCATCGCAGAAGCACCCCATAAAAAATAATTTCGTACCGGTATTCCTTTGATCTTTTGAACTCGATCAAACGCCTTTAAATAATGTTCTCTTTCCTCGATGCAATGGGACTTCAATTGTGCAATGGGAAACCAAAACACATCGGCAATCTCATGGTTGGGTTGACACTCCCATTCATGATCCACCCAGGCGATTTGGGGATAAACAATCATGTGACTGGGTGGAATAAAAACAGGACTCAATGCGCCCAATAGTTTGTATTGATGTGGCAAAATGCCTAATTCTTCGGCGGTCTCGCGCATCGCGCATTCCTCGTGTGTTTCATGAGGTTCTAATTTTCCACCAGGAAAGGCTACTTGGCCCCCGTGAATACCGAAATCTGATCGAACTATGAATAAAATCTCGAGTTCTTGGCGTTGTCTTAACAACATCAGAACAGCGGATGGGCGTGGCGGGGGCTCCAATGCGAGGCCTTCTTCCACGGTGTTTCGGGGATAGGACCAAATCTGCGCATGGGCTTCTCGTCCTGGAAGTGGACCTTGTAAGAGTTGTATGATTTTGTTTTTCATGACAACTCAGTAAGGGCCAACGCAGATAAAACACTTGCCACATGTTGGATGTCATTGAGCTGTAAAGTAGGGTGGGTGCCAAACATCTTTTCTTGGGCATTGCTTCCTACGCGTACTTGGTGTCCACTCATGTGATACTCATAAATACCTGCATCCATGATGTCTCCAATGGTAGTGCCATTGATGCCCGCTCCGGCCATGATGGTGATTCTTTGGCCCGCTCTGGTTTGGAGCTCTTTTATTAGCGTTTTACCTAGGATACATGAAGATTCTTGACCAGAAGTGAGAATGCGCGTGCATCCGCATGCAATGATATCTTCTAACGCTTGATAGGGATCTTGTGTAACATCAAAAGCGCGATGAAAAGTTACCTCCATGGGATACGCAGCCTGCACCCACTTCTTGAGGACGTCTTTACGGACATTTTGATGCTCATCTAATATTCCGATCACGATTCCCATGGCTCCGCATTTTTTGGCCCATTCAATGTCTTGATTCATCGATTCAATTTCAATTTCCGAATATTGAAAATCTCCTTCACGTGGGCGAATCATGACCATGATTGGAAGGGTACTTTGTTTAATAGCGCTTTGCACAAAGCCATGAGAGGGAGTGATGCCATCAGCGCTAAGCGCAGCGCACAATTCTATTCGGTCGGCGCCTGATTGTTGGGCTTGACTCACATGCTCAAGGTTCGAGGCGATAATCTCTAAGAGGGGTTTCATGTTAGCAAAGGTCAAAAAAAAATCCCGCGATAGCGGGATTTTATATTTGTATTCATTTGAATTATGCAACAACGGCTTGCTTGCGCTCTTGGATACGGCTCGCCTTGCCTGTTAAGCTGCGCAAGTAGAAAATACGTGCACGACGAACTTTACCTCTCTTATTCACTTCAATGCTCTCAATGAAAGGAGTATTGAAAGGGAAGATACGCTCAACACCCACGCCACCGCTCATTTTGCGAATGGTGAAAGTTTCAGTTGAACCAGTACCACGACGTTGGATCACAACACCTGTAAAGGTTTGTGGACGCTCTTTATTACCTTCTTTGATTTTGATGGTAACCGATATGGTGTCTCCTGCCTGAAACGCGGGGAATTCACGAGCAGGATTCAATTGTTTTTCTAGTTCTTTGATGCGATTCATAACATTAAGTTTTACCCTTTTGAGGGGTGCAAATATACAATTATTTCTTGAAATGCCAAAAAAATGGCTAATTATTGCAACGCAAATTTAATGGGAACGGTCATGCGGCATTTCACAGTCTCTCCATTTTGCATCGCCGGTTTAAACTTCCCCAGTTTTCTGACGGCTTGAATAGCTGCGATCTCCAACTCTGCTCCTCCTTTAACGCCTCGTAAGATTTTTACATCTTCCACATTTCCCACTTTGTTCACCACAAACTGAACGTAGACCGTTCCTTGTATGCCTACCTCCTTGCAGCGATCGGGATAGACAACGTTCTTTGCAATGTCTTTATTCACGTCTCCGATGTATTCTGGATTCACTTCCGCTACGTCAAAAATGGTTTCGTCCAGAGCGGATGGGTTTTGAGATGAATGGGGTGCAATTGTATCTATTGGATCAAAGGACTCTTCAAGAGGGGAGGGGCCTGTTTTTTTCTCCGGAGCTGGAGTAGCATTCCAGGTGCGCACAAAATTCTTTTGGTAGTTGGCCCAATCTTCTTGTGTTTGAATAGTTTTATAGTCGTTTTGTGCAAAAACCTTTGCAAAAATCTCAAAGTTCTCTACGGATTGAAAACCGGTGATGGGGGCAATCGCCTTAGCTGTTTCGTCGAAAAACAAAAGAGTAGGATAAGCCGAAACACCCCAATACATTGTTAATTCATGAACAGAATTCCTTCCAGTAGCTCCTTTTTTAAATTCTGGATTTTTGAAAGTCTTTCCGTCGAAACGAACCGAATCTCCGGACTCTGCATCAAACTTCACGCAATAGTATTTTTCATTCATGTAGTTGACGACATCAGGATGGGTAAAGGTTTGAGCCGCCATCATTTTGCACGGTCCACACCATTGGGTGTACACATCGACCATGATTTTTCGTGGTTCTTTTTGGGTGGCCGCCACTGCCTCTTCCACGGACATCCAGTGGATTTTGTTC